>JAYUIZ010000843.1:0-3706 GCA_043765595.1 Lysobacter sp.
GCCTGTCGGAAAACACGCCGACGATTTCCGCTTCGAGTGCGCCCGATGCGATGGCGTCGATCAGCGCCTGCAGATTGGTGCCGGCGCCCGATGCGAGGATGGCGATGCGCAGCGCGTCAGACATGGCCTGTCGTCCCCACGACGGGTGGCGCGCGGTCAACCCACGGCCAGCAGGCCAGCGCACCCATCGTCGCCAGCAGCATGTCCATGTGCGCGTCCCAGACATCGCCCTGCTGGCCGTTGTAGGCCTCGGCCTGATCTGGCGAGAGCAGCAGTGCGATGGCCCATTCCAGCCATTCGTAGATCAGGCTGACCGCCATGATCGCCATGACCGCCAGTGCGAATCCCTGCTTCACGTTCACCGTCCAGCGCTGGCGCGCGTGCGCGGCCAGCATCGGCGCGAAGCACAGCCCGAACAGCAGATGGATCAAGCGGTCGAAATGGTTGCGTTCCCAGCCGAATGCGGCCTGCGGCGACCAGCCGATTGCGGCGCGCAGCCAGGCGTCGTACGGCACGTTCGAATACAGCCAGCGCGCGGCGATGCAGTGCACTGCGATGAACGCGCAGATCGCGATGAAGTCGGCATTGCGCATCGGCCAGCGGCGAGCGTGCAGCACCAGCCATATCAGGCCAACCACGGTCAGCGAACTGTGCAGCGCCTGCTCGACCGGCCAGATCGGCGCGATCCATGTGATCGCGAAGACCGCGATGGTGATGCCGAGCGTGATGCGTTTCCGGAGCTCCAATCCCGTGGCTCTTACTAGGTTGTTCGACCAATCCGCACCCGCTCGCCGTCGCCGGCAGCGGTGACCTCGCCGATCCGCCAGTGCGGCAGGGCGAGGCGGTCCAGTTCGGTGCCGATGGCGTCGACCGCGGCCGACGGTACGATCAGCACGAAGCCGATGCCGCAGTTGAACGTGCGCCACATCTCTTCGTTCGACACGCCGCCTTCGCGCTGCAGCCACGCGAACACCGGCGGCTGCGGCCAGCTCGATGCGTCGATGTCTAAGCCGAGGCCATCGGGCACCACGCGGATGATGTTCTCGGTCAATCCGCCGCCGGTGATGTGCGCCATCGCGTGGATATCGTTTCCTTGTGCGCCGCCCAGCAGTTCGAGGACTGGTTTGACGTAGAGCCGGGTCGGCGCCATCAGCGCATCCACCAGCGTCGTGCCGCCCAGATCCAGGTCGGCCGGGCGGCCGGCGCGATCGTAGATCCTGCGGATCAGCGAATAGCCGTTGGAATGCGGGCCGCTGGAGGCGATGCCGATCAGCACGTCGCCCTCGCGCACCCGGGCGCCGTCGAGAATCTTCGATTTCTCGACGCCGGCCACGCAGAAACCGGCGAGGTCGTATTCGCCGGGCGGATACATGTCGGGCATTTCCGCGGTTTCGCCGCCGATCAGCGCGCAGCCGGACAGTTCGCAGCCCTTGGCGATGCCGCCGACCACCGCAACCGTGGTGTCGACGTCGAGTTTGCCGGTAGCGAAATAATCGAGGAAGAACAGCGGCTCTGCGCCCTGCACCAGCACGTCGTTGACGCACATCGCCACCAGATCGATACCGATGGTGTCGTGGCGGTTCAGCTGCTGCGCGAGTTTCAGCTTGGTGCCCACGCCGTCGGTGCCGGAGACCAGCACCGGCTCCCTGTACTTGCCGGACAGGTCGAACAGCGCGCCGAACCCGCCCAGGCCGCCCATCACTTCGGGGCGAAAGCTGCGCTTGACCAGCGGTTTGATGCGTTCGACAACTTCGTTGCCCGCGTCGATATCGACGCCAGCATCGCGATAGGTCATTGCTTCTTGAGCGGGGACGTTTGCAGCGGAGCCGGTGGAGGCGGGCGGGGTCTGGATCACGGCGGCTCGCAGTGCGCTGGAAAGGCGAAATTGTAGTGGGGCGGGGCTTGACCCGCCATTGCGGCCTTTCGGATCGCGGCTAGTAATGATCCCGATGCCATCGCCTCAATGCCGGCGATAATCGGAAAGGTCGCGATGGTGGGCCAAGGCCCACCCTACTTGTGGCACCATTTCCGCCGAGAACCACAGCGCTGGGACGTGAAAAATGCGGCAGTCGAGTGAATGGTCGGTGCGGTGGACGGCCGGAATGCGTTGGATGACTGGGCTGTGCTTGGCTCTGGCCATGATGACGCCTGTCGCCCAGGCGCAGCGGGTCGAGGGCGATCGCGCCGCGGCCAGCGGCATTTACGAGGCTGAGGTCCCGGTCAACAGCCAGACCGACACCGAGCGCAATAACGGCTTTGCCCGCGCCATGGCGCAGGTGCTGGCCAAGATCAGCGGCGATCGCAGCGCGACCGCCCGCCCCGGTGTTGGCCAGGAACTGCGCCGCGCCAAGGACTACGTCGCAGGCTACGACTACCGCCAGGATCAGGGCGTGTCCGCCAACGGTGCGCCAACCTTCAAGACCAAGCTGGTGGTGCGTTTCGACCAGGCGAAGGTGGACGGCGTCATCGGCGCGCTGGGTCTGCCGGTCTGGCCGCAGCCGCGGCCCAAGCCGGTGCTCTGGCTGGCGATCGACGACGGCAAGGGCCCGCGCCTGGTCGCCGTGGGTCAGAGCAACGCCGCCCGCGCGGTCCTCGACCGCGCGATCGAACGCGGCTATCGGTTTGGCCTGCCTTCGGGCAATGCCGCCGAGCAGGCTGCAGTAGGGGCGATCTGGCGCGGCGATACCGGCGCCATCGCCAGGGTGTCTGCGCGCTACAGCCCGCCGATGCAGTTGATCGGCAAGCTCTATCGGAAGGGCACCGGCTGGAAAGCGGACTGGATCTTTGTCGACAACGGCCGCGAGCTGTCGAAATGGTCGACCGAGAACGCCGATGCGCGCGCGGCGATGTCGGCCGGCGCAGACGGCACCGCCGACGCGCTGATCCGCCGTTACGCCCGCAGCAGTGGCGCGTCCGGCCCGGCCGGCGCTTACCGGATCCGCTTCACCGGCATCGACAGCGCCGACGACTACATCCGCCTGATGGGCCATCTGCAGGACATCTCGGTCGTGCGCAAAGTGCGTCCGATCAGCGCCGGTGCCGATGGTCTGCTGCTGGAGCTGGACCTGATCAGCGGTCTGCCCGGCTTCCGCAAGATGATCGGCAGCCGCGGCATCCTGGTCGGCAGCGAAAACGCGGCCGGCGCCGAACCTGGCGAATCCACGCTTCCCACGTTCGATCTGCGCTGAGGCGACCTTGATGAATTCCGATCCCAGCCATCCGGGCGGCATGAAGCCCGAGTCGGTCGACGACATCGCCCGTTTCTTCCGGCGCCTGCAGTGGGCGTTGCTGCTAATCGGTGTAGGCGCCCTGATCTGGGTGCTGACGCCGGTGCTGACCCCGTTCGCGGCGGCCGCGCTGCTGGCGTGGCTCGGCAATCCCGTAGTCGAACGGCTGCAGCGGCGCGGGATGTCGCGCAACAGCGCGGTCGCGCTGGTGTTCGCGCTGATGGTGCTGGTGGTGGTCGCGCTGGTGTTGATCCTGATCCCGGTCATCCAGAATCAGGTGATGGTGTTGGCCAAATCAGCACCGGTCTACATGGAATGGGTGGTGCGGACCGGATTGCCGTGGCTGGAGGCGAAGTCCGGGTTGGAAGTGACCACTTGGCTCGATCCCGACTATCTTCTGGACATGCTCAAGCGCAACTGGCAGGGCGCCAGCGGCGTTGCTACCCAGGTGCTGGGCCACGTCACCCAGTCAGGATTTA
>JAYUIZ010000844.1:0-3706 GCA_043765595.1 Lysobacter sp.
GGAGAAGGTGCCCGAAGGGCGGATGAGGGCACGGGCCAGCACTCGCGCGAGGCACCGCTCGACATCACCGATTTGCCGCTCAACGATAAAACGACCTACGAACTGTTCGCCCGCGGCGACACCGTCGCGGTGTTCCAGTTCGAATCGCGCGGCATGCGCGAGTTGCTCAAGCGCGCGAAGCCCGACACCTTTGAAGACATCATCGCGCTCGCCGCGCTGTTCCGCCCCGGCCCGCTGGGCTCGGGGATGGATCGCGAATGGGTGGACCGCAAGCACGGCCGCACCGAGGTGAGCTATCCGCACCCGGCGCTGGAGCCAGTGCTGAAGCCCACCTACGGCGTGATCGTGTATCAGGAACAGGTGATGCAGATCGCGCAGGTGCTGGCCGGCTATTCGCTGGGCGGCGCCGACCTGCTGCGGCGCGCGATGGGCAAGAAGAAAGCCGAGGAAATGGCCAAGGAACGCGCCAAGTTCGAGGCCGGTTCGGCCGAACGCGGCGTCAACCCGAAAGTCGCGAGCCAGATCTTCGACCTGATGGAGAAATTCGCCGAGTACGGCTTCAACAAGTCGCACTCGGCCGCGTATGCGCTGGTCGCGTATCAGACCGCATGGCTGAAAGTGCACTATCCGGCCGAATTCATGGCTGCGGTGCTGTCGTCGGACATGGACAACACCGACAAGGTGGTGAGCTTCCTCGATGAAGCGCGCACCATCGGCCTGATGGTGATGCCGCCGGACGTGAACGCGTCGGGCTACATGTTCGAGGCGATGGACGTCGTGCCATCCGGCACGCAAGCGAGCGCGGGGACCATTCGTTACGGACTTGGCGCGGTGAAGGGCGTCGGCCGCGGCGCCTGCGACGCCATCGCCGAGGAATGCCACAACGGCGGGCGCTACGCCGATCTGCTCGACTTCTGCAAACGCGTGGGCAGCAGCAAGCTCAACAAACGCACGCTGGAAGCGCTGATCCAGGCGGGCGCGCTGGACGCGCTGGGCACCAATCGCCCGTCGCTGCTGAAGCAACTGCCTGAGGTGCTGAAAGCCACCGAGCAGCTCGCCCGCGAGCGCGACGCCGGTCAGGTCTCGCTGTTCGGCGGCCCGGCGCAGAGTACGCACGAACTGAAGATCGAACTGCCCGAAGAACCCGACTGGTCGCTGTCGCAGAAACTCGCTGGCGAACGCGAAACCCTCGGCCACTATCTCAGCGGACACCCGCTGGATCCATATCGCGAAGAGTTGCAGACGCTGGTGGGCACCGATCTGGGCAAGCTGGATCAACTCTACGAAAGCAATACGCCGCCGTCGCGCGCCCGCGCGGGCGGCGAGGACGACGGCCGCCGCCAGTGGCGCGCGGAAGCGACGGTGATACTCGCCGGCCAGGTCGTGAGCATGCGCAAACGCGGCGATTCGCAGGCCTTCGTGCATCTGGAAGACGGTCGCGGCCGGATCGAATGCGCGTTCTTCGCCGAACCGTTCTTCGAGTACCAGCAACTGCTGACTCGCGACCGCATCCTGGTGGTCGAGGGCGGCCTGCGCGAGGACGAATTCAGCGGCGGCTTCTCGCTGCGCGCGAAACGCTGCTGGGACTACCGCGTGATCTGCGCGCAGCAGGCGCAGCGGCTGTCGATGCGCCTGGACCTGCGCCAGCCCGGACTGATACGCAGCCTGGAAGCACTGCTCGCCCAGCATCGCCCCGGGCAAACGCCGCTGCGCTACGACCTGCTGCTGCCGCAGGGCACCGCCGGCACGCTGGATATCAACGGTAGCCAATCCGTGCGCGTGGAAGCCGACCTGCCCGGCACCCTCCGCGCCCTGCCCGGCGTGCGCGCGGTCAAGGTCGCGATGACCAAGCCTTGGCTTTAAGGGCAAAGGCCCGCGGGCGCCGTCGGTCTTCGGGCGTAGGTGTTCGGGCAACATTTCGAGGCCATCCGGCCTCACATCCATCCGGAATGACAACATGCCCGATCGCTTCGTCGCGCGGCGCCCTGCATACCCTGGCGTACGGCGGTTCGGCGCCAGCGTCGGCTAGACTGAGCGCCTTCCCGGCTACGGATCGCCCTCGTCGCATGAACCCCAATTACCTCGATTTTGAACAACCCATCGCCGACCTTGAAACCAAGATTCGCGAGTTGCGTCAGGCCAGCACCGGACCCGCGGTTAATATCGATACCGAAATCCGCGCATTGGAAAGCAAGATTCGGCTGCGCACCGCGCAGACCTTCCGCGACCTGACCGCGTGGCAGGTGTCGCAGCTGGCCCGCCATCCGGCGCGGCCCTACACCCTCGATTACCTGCGGGTGATGTGCGACCAGTTCCAGGAATTGGCCGGCGACCGCGCCTTCGCCAACGACAGCGCCATCGTCGGCGGCCTGGCCCGCATCGGCGGTCGCAGCGTGATGCTGATCGGCCACGAAAAGGGCCGCGACACCAAAGCCAAGGTCCGCCGTAATTTCGGTATGCCCAAGCCCGAGGGCTATCGCAAGGCGCTGCGGCTAATGAAGATGGCCGAGCGCTTCCGCCTGCCGGTGCTGACCTTCATCGACACCGCCGGCGCCTGGCCGGGCATCGATGCAGAAGAGCGCGGCCAGTCCGAAGCCATCGCCCGCAATCTGATCGAAATGGCCGAACTCAAAGTGCCGATCATCTGCACCGTGATCGGCGAGGGCGGCTCCGGCGGCGCACTGGCGATCGGCGTGGGCGACCGCACCCTGATGCTGGAATACAGCACCTATTCGGTGATTTCGCCGGAAGGCTGCGCATCGATCCTGTGGAAAACCGCCGACAAGAAGCAGGAAGCCGCACAGGCCATGGCGATCACCGCCAAACGCCTGCGCGACCTCGGTCTGATCGACAAGATCGTGCGCGAACCAACGGGCGGCGCGCACCGCAATCCGGTACAGATGGCCAAGCGCTTGAAAGCCGTGCTGATCAACGAACTCGACGCGCTGGAACAGCAGCCCATCGACGACCTGCTGGACCGCCGTTACAAGCGCCTGCGCGGTTACGGCGCGTACGAAGCGGCCTGACGCAGCCCGAGAAACGGCCTGAAGCGCGAAAGCGCGCGTTCCGACGGGCGAAATTGACCCAGCTCAAACGCCCGGCGCGTGTCGGGCGGAAGATGGAACCCGCGGCCGCAGCCTCCTGCGGCCGCAGGTCATATCCAACGTCCCAAGGAGCCCGTCATGCCTGTTTCGCGTTCGCACAAAACGCCGTCCTCCCGCACACAGACAGCACAGAAGCCACGACACCAACGCCGGGCGGTTGCTTCCGACACATCGGTGGTCGAAACGACATCCGCGGACACCGCCGCCGAGCCGTTCACGACCACGGCCGCGAACGGCAAGGGCGTGGAGCATGCGCAGGCCCATACCCTAGAACCTGGACTATCGCAGGCAGCCGCGCAGCGGCTGGAGGCGATGCCGCTAACCGACGAAGACAGCGTCAGCGCGCCGCTCCCGGAAGGTTATCCGTACCGCACCCGCCTGCGCCGCCGCCAGTACGAGACCGAAAAAAAGAAACTGCAGATCGAACTGCTGAAAATGCAGAGCTGGGTGAAGGACACCGGCCAGCGCGTCGTAGTGCTGTTTGAAGGTCGCGATGCCGCCGGCAAGGGCGGCGCCATCAAGCGCTTCACCGAACACCTCAACCCGCGCGGCGCGCGCGTGGTCGCCCTGCAGAAACCCAACGAGCAGGAACGCGGCCAGTG
>JAYUIZ010000845.1:0-1299 GCA_043765595.1 Lysobacter sp.
CGAAGACCTGTGGTTCGCCGAGCCCATCGCCAGCACCGTGCGCAACGGCGCGCAGCTCATGCTGGTGCCGAACGCGTCGCCCTTCGAGCGCGACAAGCACGCGCAGCGCGATGCGCTGCTGGCGCAACGTGTGCAAGAAACCGGCGCAGCCATCGCGTATCTCAATGCGGTTGGCGGTCAGGATGCGGTGGTGTTCGACGGCGCATCGGTGGTCGCCGACGGCGACGGCGCGGTGCATCCTGCCGCCGCCGCGTTCACCGATCAATGGCTGGTGGTGGATTACGACGCGCAAGCGCGGCGTTTCACGCCGGTGCAGTGGGTGGTCGACGGCGACGAGAGTCGCGATGCGTTGGCGTGGCGCGCGATCGTGCGCGGCATCCAGGACTATTGCGGCAAAAATGGCTTTCAGAAGACCTGGCTGGGGCTTTCGGGCGGCATCGATTCGTCGATGGTGCTGGCGCTGGCGGTGGACGCGCTGGGCGCCGACAACGTCACCGCGGTGCGGCTGCCTTCGCGCTACACCGCGGAGTTGTCCAACGACTTGGCCGACGAACAGTGCAAGGCGCTGGGCGTGAAGATGATCACCATCCCGATCGAGAAACCGTTCCAGGGGTATCTGGACGCGCTGTCCGAAGTGTTCGCCGACAAGCCCGTGGACGTGACCGAGGAGAACCTGCAGTCGCGTGCCCGCGGCGCGATATTGATGGCATTGGCGAACAAGCTTGGCGGGCTGCTGCTGACTACCGGCAACAAGAGCGAATACGCGGTCGGCTATGCCACGATCTACGGCGACATGTGCGGCGGCTATGCGCCGATCAAGGATCTGTACAAGACCGAAGTCTTCGCGCTCTGCCGCTGGCGCAACACCGTCGGCGGCGCGCCCGTCATTCCGCCCGCGGTAATCTCGCGACCGCCCAGCGCGGAGCTGCGCGACAACCAGAAGGACGAGGATTCGCTGCCGCCCTACGACGTGCTGGACTCGATTCTGCTGCGTCATATCGATCAGGAACAGTCGCGCGACGAGATCGTACGCGCCGGTTTCGACGCTGACACCGTCGACCGCATGCTGCGGCTGGTGCGGATCAGCGAATGGAAGCGTCATCAGGCTGCGCCGGGACCGAAGGTCTCGCGTCGCGCCTTCGGCCGCGAGCGGCGGTATCCGATCACCAACGGGTATTCGGCGTAGGACCTGTCCCGACCCGCCGCCCGATGCGTAGGCTGGGCTGTGCGCAGCGAAGCCCGGCATCGTCGGCGGCAGGTGATCGCACACATGCACTTCTTGTGTGCGCAGCGCTGGGC
>JAYUIZ010000846.1:0-1298 GCA_043765595.1 Lysobacter sp.
CCGGGCGTGGCCGCGTCGGCATGAATCCATGATGCTGGCGCTGCCCGAAGGCGCGACCGTTGCCGATGCCTTGGCTGCGGCCGCGTTCCCGCAGCAGGAAACGCCCGCCGCGGTGGCGATTCATGGCGAAACGGTGGCGCTGGATCAGCTGCTTCGGGACGGCGACCGCGTGGAGTTGCTGCGGTCGCTGCTGCTGGATCCTATGGAAGCCCGGCGGCGTCGCGCCTGGAAGTGATGTCCGCTCAGCGGCGGCGCTTTTTCTTGTCTTTAGCGAGGTTGGGGCCGAACTGGCGACGCGCGTTGGCGGCGAGTTCGTTGTCCTGCTCGGCGAAATATTCGCCTTCCCACTTACTCACCACGCCGTTTTCGAAGAACACCGTGAAGTTCTTGATCTCGGTAGTGCCCTGACGGTCGGTGCGCTGCGTGGCGGTGTAATCCCAGCGATTCTGGTTGAACGGGTCGGAGATCGCCGGAGTGCCGATCAGCGTCATCACGTCCTGTTTGCTCATGCCGGCCTGCAGCTGATCGGCTGCAGTTTTCTCGATGAGATTGCCCTGATAGATCGGCTGTTTGTAGAGGATGCCGCAGCCACTGGTCGCGAAAGCGATGGCGAGAACGAGCAGTGGAGTGCGGAGCGAACGGCGGGTGATGTTGAGCATGAGGCGGCCGGCTGGAGGGAGGTGTCGCGCCTGGCGATGATACACTGGCGCCCGGCATCGTCGGCAGCCCGGCAATGCGTCGCCGTTCATCGCGGGTTGGATGCCGCCCCCTGTTCAAGACCCCCGGAACGCATTCATGGAAACCAGAGACCTCCGCAAGCTCGGCCTCAAGGTGACCCACCCGCGCATGCGGGTGCTGGAGTTGCTGGAGAACACCCGGCCGCGACACATGACCGCCGAGGACATCTATCGCAAGCTGGTCGACGATGGCGATGAAATCGGTCTGGCCACGGTTTATCGGGTGCTGACCCAGTTCGAGACCGCCGGGCTGGTGCTGAAGCACAACTTCGAGGGCGGCCACGCCGTCTATGAACTCGATCGCGGCGATCACCACGACCACATGGTCGATATCGAGAACGGCAAGATCATCGAGTTCGAGAGTCCGGAAATCGAGGAACTCCAGAGCAAGATCGCGGCCGAGTACGGCTACGACATCGAAGAGCACGCGCTGGTGCTGTACGTGCGCAAGAAGAAGTAGGTTAGGCCTCGGCCCACAATTGAAACATTTCAGCTCGCACTTTCATTGATCGAGACAGTTTCGATCATCGTCTAGCGCGATCAGAGACTTTCAGAGACATT
>JAYUIZ010000847.1:0-3697 GCA_043765595.1 Lysobacter sp.
GTCGTGTTCGGTCTGCCCGGAAATTGACCCCATGCCCCGTGCCGATTTTTACCTGATCCAGAAACCCCGCTTCCGCGAGGAACCGCTGCGCCTGGTGTGCGAGCTCGCGCGCAAGGCCTACGACGCGAACCTGTGGACGCTGGTGCTGGCGCGCGACGCCGCGCAGGCCGAAGCGCTGGACGATCTGCTGTGGGCGTTCGACGAGGACGCCTTTGTGCCGCACCAGATCGCCGGCAGCGACGATGAGGACGAACTCACGCCGGTGCTGATTGCCATGCCCGACAGCGACATTGCGTTGCGGCCGCTGGTCATCAACCTGCGCGACGCGCCGGTGGACGGCGACTTCGAGCGCGTGCTGGAAGTGGTGCCTGCCGACGACTCCGCCCGCGGACCGCTGCGCGAACGCTGGAAGCAGTACCAAGCCCGCGGACTGGAATTGAAGAAATACGATATGTAATGCCCTCGCGCTTCGCGCGTTTCCCTCTCCCCGCAACGCGGGGAGAGGGTGGCCGAAGGTCGGGTGAGGGGCGCTCTGCCAACCGATAGACTTGAACAGCGATACGACCCCATGACCACCCTCGTCTCCGGCTACGAACCCAAAGATTTTGAATCCCGCCTCTATGCCGAGTGGGAAGCCAGCGGCGTCTTCACACCGCAGGGCGACGGCCCTGCGTACAGCATCCTGCTGCCGCCGCCCAACGTCACCGGCACCCTGCACATGGGCCACGCCTTCCAGCACACGCTGCAGGATGCGCTGATCCGCTACCACCGTATGCGTGGCTACAAAACCCTGTGGCAGATGGGCACCGATCACGCCGGCATCGCCACCGAAATGGTGGTGTCGCGCAACCTGCAGATCGCCGGCACCGGCGAAACCCGCGACTCGCTGGGCCGCGACGCATTCATCGACAAAGTCTGGGAGTGGAAGGTGCAGTCCGGCGGCACCATCGAACGCCAGATGCGCCGCCTCGGCACCTCCGGCGACTGGTCGCGCAGCGTATTCACGATGGACGATGGCGCGTCGAACGCGGTGATCGAAGCCTTCGTGAAACTGTACGAAGAAGGCCTGATCTATCGCGGCCAGCGCCTGGTCAACTGGGATCCGGTGCTGAAGACTGCGATCTCCGATCTTGAAGTGGTTGGCGAGGAAGAAGATGGGTACATGTGGATTATTCGATATGAAATCTTGGATCCACCGTATTCCGGTCCAAAGTATCTTGAGGTTGCTACTACTCGCCCGGAAACGCTTCTAGGCGATGCTGCCGTGATGATTCATCCGGAAGATTATCGCTACGGCCACTTACTCAACAAAGGTAAAAGAGTAAAGCTTCCCCTAACTGGGCGCACAATTCCCATCATCACTGATGAATACGTAGATCAAGAGTTCGGCACCGGCGTTGTAAAAGTCACGCCAGCCCATGATTTCAACGATTACGCGGTATGGCAGCGCCATGTCGAAACTCTTGTTTTTGACGACCTACCAAACCGCGGCTTAATCAATATCTTCACTCCTGAAGCCACGATATTGGGCGATTTTTCTACGCAAAATGCTATCCCATCTGGCGATCGATTATCCGAGACCATGCGAGTAATTCGGGATACACATGGGCTTGAAGCGATTCCGAAAAAATATCAAGGCCTTGATCGGCTTGAGGCACGGAAGGCTATCGTCGCAGACCTCGAAGCAGCGGGTCTGCTAGTGGAAGTCAAACCTCATAAACTGCAGGTACCGCGCGGCGACCGCACCAACCAGGTGATCGAGCCCTATCTCACAGACCAGTGGTTCGTGGTGATGGATAGCCTCGCAAAACGAGGCCTCGAACTCGCGCAAAACGGTTCAATCAAATTCGTGCCGCCGAACTGGATCAACACCTATCGTCACTGGATGGAAAACATCCAAGATTGGTGCATTAGTCGGCAGCTCTGGTGGGGCCATCAAATCCCAGCATGGTATGACGATCTTGGCGAGACCATCGTTGCCAAATCAGAGCAAGAGGCAAACGCTAAGTTGGAAAGGAAAATAGCTTCGCTTGCAGAAGCTATATCTCAACTTCCAGAAAATGATGACTCCAGGATGCAGTCACAAGTTCGCTTAAATATTCTAGCTAGGCGCAGCGGTTTACGTCGCGATCCCGACGTCCTCGAAACCTGGTTCTCCTCCGCACTCTGGCCGATCAGCACAATGGGCTGGCCGAATCAAGAATCGATGCAAATACGCGGTTTCGACGATTTCGTGCCGTCGTCGGTGCTGGTGACTGGCTTCGACATCATTTTCTTCTGGGTCGCGCGGATGATCATGATGACCGACCACTTCGTCGGCCAGGACAACCCGCAGGCCACCGATGCGCAGCGCGTGCCGTTCAAGGATGTCTACATCACAGGCCTCGTCCGCGACAAGGACGGCCAGAAGATGTCGAAGTCGAAGGGCAACATCCTCGACCCGCTCGACATCATCGACGGCATCACCGCAGACGAACTGGTCGCCAAGCGCACCACCGGGCTGATGAAGCCCAAGGATGCGCCGAAGATCGAAAAACACACGCGCAGGGAATTCCCCGACGGCATCGCCGCGCACGGCGCCGATGCACTGCGCTTCACGATGTGCGCCCTCGCCGGCCCCGGCCGCGACATCAAATTCGACATGGCCCGCTGCGAGGGCTACAAGAATTTCTGCAACAAACTGTGGAACGCAACGCGCTTCGTGCTGATGAACACCGAGAGCTTCACCGTAGGAGGGGCTTCAGCCCCGAGCCCTTCAGCCCCGAGCCCTTCAGCTCCGAGCCTCAATGAGATCCAGACATCGTGGGCAAAGATCGGGGCTGAAGCCCCTCCTACGCCGATCACCGACGCCGAAAAGTGGATCCTCTCCCGCCTCGCCAAAGTCTCTGCAGAAGCTGGCGAACACTTCGCAACCTATCGTTTCGATCTGCTCGCGCAGGCGCTTTACGAATTCGCGTGGAACGAATTCTGCGACTGGTTCGTCGAACTCGCCAAGCCAGCGTTGAACGGCGAAGACCAGGTCGCAGCCGATAGCACCCGCCACACGCTGCTTTACGTTCTCGAATCACTGCTGCGCCTGCTGCATCCGCTAACGCCGTTCGTGACCGAAGAGCTGTGGCGCGGCGTCGCGCCGAGACTCGGTATCGATGCGGCCAGCATTTCCACGCGCGCCTACCCACAGGCCAGCGACTTCGGCGACCAGGACTACAGCGCTGCGGAAACCGATATCGAATGGTTCAAACAAGTGGTGTCGTCGCTGCGCAGCATCCGCAGCACGCTGGGCATTTCGCCGTCCAAACCGGTGCAACTGCTGCTGAAGAACCTCAACGCCGATGACGCCGCGCGCATGGAAAAATTCGCCGCGCCGCTGAAATTCCTGCTTAAACTTGAATCGATCGAAACGCTGAGCGGCGAGCCGCCGGCCGCGGCCTCGGCGGTAATCGGCGACCTCACCCTGCTGGTACCGTTGGAAGGCCTGGTGGATCTGGACGCCGAGCGCGTGCGCCTCGACAAGGAAATCGCCAAGGTCGCGACCGAGAAGGACAAGAGCGAAGCCAAGCTCGCGAAGTTCGGCGGCAGCGTGCCGCCCGCAGTGGTGGAGCAGGAACGACTGCGACTGACCGAGTGGACCGCGAAGCTTGCGGCCCTGACGGAGCAACGCGCGCGGTTGTAATTGGCTCCTGTGGGAGCGGCGCAA
>JAYUIZ010000848.1:0-1296 GCA_043765595.1 Lysobacter sp.
GTGCGAGGCGCTGATGACGATGCCGCCGTCCGCGCCGAGCGAACGGGTGAGGTGCGAGACCGCCGGCGTGGGCATCGGGCCCATCAATTGCACGTCGACGCCGGCCGCAACCAGCCCTGCCTCCAGCGCCGCTTCGAACATGTAGTTGGAGATGCGGGTGTCCTTGCCGATCACCACCATCGGCTTGCGCCATTCACCGCCGTGCTTCTGGTCAATATGGCGCACCGCCGCGCGCAGCGCATGACCGTAGGCATTGCCCAAGCGCAGCACGAAGTCCGCCGAAATAACGCCCTCGCCGACCCTGCCGCGGATGCCGTCGGTGCCGAAGTATTTTCTGGTCATTGAAGAACGCCGTGGAAAGGTGATCGGGAAGACGCGGAAAGCGCAGGAATCCTGTCATCCCGCGCAAACGGGGATCCGGCGATCATCGATGGCCCCGTCAGAGTCCTCGCTTGTGCGAGGACGATGTGTATGTTCGAGCACCGGCATGTCCGTGCGCCGTCGATACGCCCCGCTCCGTAGCGCTTAGGCTTCCGTGACCAACTCGTCTTCCGGCATCGACTGGCGCATCAGCATCGCGACCAGATGGGCGATGCGTTCGCGCAGTTCGCGACGGTCGCAGATCTGGTCGATGGCGCCGTGGTCGAGCAGAAATTCGGGGCGCTGGAAGCCTTCCGGCAAGGTTTCGCGCACGGTCTGCTCAATCACGCGCGGGCCTGCAAAACCGATCAACGCGCCCGGTTCGGCCATGTTGATATCGCCCAGCATCGCGAACGAAGCCGAGACACCGCCGGTGGTCGGATGGGTCATCACCGAGATGTACGGCAGCCCAGCCGCGCGCAGGCGGCCCAGCGCAGCCGAGGTCTTGGCCATCTGCATCAGCGAGAACAGGCTTTCCTGCATGCGCGCACCGCCGCTGGCGGAGAAGCATACGAAGGGCGCACCCAGGTCGCGGGCACGCTCGGCACCGCGAGCAAAACGTTCGCCTACCACCGAGCCCATCGAGCCGCCCATGAACGCGAAATCGAAGGCGGCCGCCACGATCGGGCGCTGCAGCAGGCCGCCTTCCAGCACGATCAGCGCGTCGCGCTCGCCGGTGGCCTTCTGGCTCGACTTGATGCGGTCAACGTATTTCTTCTGGTCCTTGAACTTGAGGACGTCGGTCGGCCCAAGGTCGGCACCGATCTCGGTGCCGGTACCCGGATCGAGGAACGATGCCAAGCGGACGCGGGCGCGGATCGGCATGTGGAAATTGCATTTCGGACAGACTTCGAGGTTGTCCTCCAGCTCCTGCCG
>JAYUIZ010000849.1:0-1294 GCA_043765595.1 Lysobacter sp.
CTGAGCGCCTGTCGCCCGCACGAGCGCAGCGCGCGTTTTCACTCAGCGGCAGGGCTATGTTTTTGTCCAAGGTGACTGCGGGTGGATTTGGGCCAGGTACTGGTGGATCTGCGCGACCACTGCGGCGCCTTCGCCGATGGCGCCACCCACCCGCTTGACGGAACCCGAGCGGACATCACCAGCGGCAAAAACGCCCGGCACACTCGTCTCCAAGCCGAATCGCTTTCGATCGTGGCCGTTCTCGCCCGCACGGTCAACAGAAGATCCGGTCATTACGAAGCCGGCGTCGTCGGTGCTGACTGGGCACGCTCCAAGGAAGCCAAGCTCGGGTTCCGCGCCCACAAACAGAAACAGATTGCGCAGCGGCCAAGCCTGCGCGAATCCACTATCGCGGTTGACCCAGGTCACGCTTTCCAGTCCGTTGGCGGCGTTGCCATCGAGTGATTGAATCTCGTGATGCGCCAACAACTCAATGTTGGAGCAAGCCTGGATTCGATCGATCAGGTACTTCGACATCGAAGCGGCCAGACTGTCGCCGCGGATCAGCATCGAGATGTGCTCGACATGGGCGGACAAGAAGACGGCAGCTTGGCCTGCGGAATTCCCTCCACCAACCAACGCCACGCGCTGCTGTTTGCAAAGCCTCGCCTCAATGGGTGAAGCCCAGTACCAAACGCCGCGTCCCTCGAAATCGGCCAACCGCTGCACGGCGGGTCGCCGGTACCGAGCCCCGGTCGCGATCACGGCCGTGCGAGCGCGGATGCGTCGACCGTCGGCCAGCGTCAGCACAATTTCGCTGCCGGTTTCGCTGCCCGTTTCGTTCCCGCTTTTACCCTCCATGCCGCGGATGCTCTCAACGCTTGCGGGGATCAGGATTTCGGCGCCGAATTTCTGGGCCTGAACGTAGGCGCGCGCCGCGAGCGCTCGCCCTGAGATACCGGTGGGAAATCCGAAAAAGTTCTCGATGCGTGCGCTTGCACCCGCCTGGCCGCCGAATGCGCTGGCGTCGAATACGACGACGCGCAAACCCTCGGATGCTGCGTACACCGCAGTGGCCAGCCCAGCCGGACCGGCTCCCAAGATCGCCACATCGTAGAGGTCGTCGCGCGCATGTGAGTCGATCAGCCCAAGCTGGCGGGCCAGTTCCACATCGGTCGGATTGCGCAGCACCGACCCGTCCAAACACACCGCCAGCACTTCCTGCGGTCCGATCTGGTACTGCGCAAGAAAAGGGCACGGTCGCTCATCGTGATCCGGGTCGAGATGGTGATGCGGCTGCCCGTTGCGGGTTAGG
>JAYUIZ010000850.1:0-3692 GCA_043765595.1 Lysobacter sp.
ACAGCGGCGGATCCCGCCACATCATCCCCTGCCCTCGCCCCAACGTGAAATGCGGGCGAATGTGGCCGTCGATGCATGCCTGAAAATAATTCAAAAAAAAGTGGCGGGATCGGTCGCGGCTTCGCGACTACCTTGATGAGCCGGCATGCAGCGCACGCGAAACCGCCAGCGCAGCGCCCGACTCATCCACGCTTTCGAGGAGAACATCATGCTTAAAACCACCATGCTCATGTTTCACCGCCGCAGCGCGCTCTGCGCCATCGCCGCATCAATATTGCTCTGCGGCCCTGCTTTCGCGTTGGACGCTTCCAAAGGCGTCTACCGCATTCCCTATGCCAACGGCACCGAAGTGAAGGTCACCAACGATCACATCGATCACAGCCCGCCCGGGCGCATCGACATGGGCGGCCGCGGCGGCGGCCCATACAAGATCGTGGCCGCGGCCGATGGCTTCGTGCGCCACGTCGTCGACGGCTTCGACAAGCGTCTGGACTGCGACGGCATGGCCGCCGCCGACAAGAAGAACAACTATGTCTGGATTGAACATGCCAACGGCGAATGGACGAAGTACACGCATATGCGCAAAAGCTCGTCGAGCGGCAAAGCCAAGCTGAAGGTGGGCCAGTTCGTCGAAGCCGGCACCTATCTGGGCGAGGAAGGCGATGTCGGCTGCGCCAGCGGCGACCATCTGCATTTCGAGGTGGGCGTGCCCAAGGCCTCGGGCGGCATCACCGCGGTCGGTGGTTTTCTCACCGACAACGACGCCAGCAAACGCAACCGCATCCCACGCATCTGCGGCATCGACGGCGGTCGTTTCGTCAGCGCTAAGAACTACGACGCACGCAGGGTGCCCGGCGCGATCAAGCCTGGCGCGAAGGAAGTGGCGCGTCACGGCGTGCCGGCGCGCGATTATCAATGTCTGTTCGATCAGGCATCAATGGCCGGCTATGCGCTGGACTGGATCGATGGTTTCAGCGTCGGCGACGATGTGCGCTACAACGCGATCTTCCGCCCGGCCGGCACCACGCCGTGGCAGGCGGTGCACGGTTTGAGCGCGACGCAGTACCAGCAGCGCTTCGATCAGCTCACCGGCCAGGGCTATCGCCCGACGATGGTGGAAAGCTACGCCAGCGAAGGCGGCGTGCGCTACGCCGCGATCTTCCGCAAACAGGGCGGCCCGGAAGTCACCGCGTATCACGGCCTCAGCGCGCAGCAGCACCAGCAACGCATGGACAGCCTCACCGCAACCGGCTTCCGTCCGCGCAATGTCGCGGTGACATCGGTCGGCGGCGAGCGTCGCTACACCGCGCTTTACGAAAAGGTGGACATCGGCAGCTGGCAATTGAAGTCGCAGCTCACCGCGAACGAATACCAGCAGGCCTTCACCGCGAACGACAAAGAAGGACGCCGACTGGTCTACGTCAATGCCTACGGTCACGACGGGCAGACCTACTTCAGCGCGATCTGGAGTTCAAAGGCTGGCGCGACCTACAAGGCGCGTCACGGCCTGACCAGCGCGCAGTACCAGAGCGAGTGGGAAGCGTCGACCGGCGCCGGCCTGCTCACGCGCGCGGTCTCCGGTTATTCGGAAGGCGGCAGCGCGCGCTACGCGGCGATCTGGCGCAAATAAGCACCCGCACGATGCGCATCGGCAACGAACTGTGCCGCTGTGATCGCACGACCACTGCTCGCAGCCGGCACTCGCAGACGGCACTCGCAGCCGTTATTCGCACATCACCGCACGACATTCACTGAATCGACCTCGCCGCAGGCCGGCGGCACAAGCATCGACTTTGAAGCGTCGATGCAACCACATCCCTCAGGAGAACGACATGAAATATTCCATCAATTCCAGATTTGCAGCCGCGATGCTGATTACGCTGGCGATCACCGGGCCTGTCGCGGCTGCGCAGCCGTCGGACACCACCGACATCGACAACACCGCGCTGTACGAAGAGCAGCAAGCAGGACAAGCAGCCGAAGACGAAGCCAACGCCAGCCCGTCCGAGGTAGAGCAGCAAATGCAGGTGGCAGAAGAAGAAGAATCACAGACCCTCGCGGTCAGCGCGGCTGAAGATGCGACATCGGAAAACGTCTCAGAAGCCAAGACCGCCGAGGAAAACGACACGTTGGTCGCCCAGACAACCAGACCATCCGAAAACATGACGTTCAAGAACGAGATGAAGCATGCGCTGCTCGGCCTGCTGCTGCCCGCAGTGGAACGCCGCGTCCGCAAAGCCGTAAACAGTGACGACCACGCCTCCCAACCCTGAGCGGATCGACATCACCATCATTCGCCAGGCGCCCATCACAGGCGCATACCACGCATACATCTGACTCCATTCACCTCACTCCATTCAGCACATTCCCTCATCCAACAGGAGATCCACCATGCACACCCAACTTTCGACCAAAGCCCTGCATCACCGCGCCAGAATGGCCACAAGCGCACTCGCACTCGTCGGCCTGTCCATGCTCGCACTCCCGGCCGCTGCCGCGGATTGGGTCGCGCGCCACGGCCTGAATTCGGCGCAGTACCAGAGTGCCTTTGAAGATTTCAGCGGCAAAGGCTATCGACTGAAATCGATCTCCGGCTATGACAGGGGCGGCGCGCGCTACGCGGCGCTGTGGAGCAAGACTCCCGGCCCCGCGCAGGCTGCGCGCCACGGTCTGAATCCACAGCAATACCAGGCCGCGTTCGACGATTATTCAAAGAAGGGCTACCGCCTGAGCTACGTCAACGGCTACACAGTGGGCAACCAGCCGTTCTATGCCGCGATCTGGGAAAAAACCGGCGGCCCGGCGCGCGCCGCGCGTCATGGCCTCACCGCCGATCAGTACCAAGCTGCGGTCAACGAGATGAGCGCGCAGGGATTCATGCCTTCGCATCTCAGCGTGCTTAGCATCAACGGATCGCCGCAATTCGCAGCGATCTTCGACAAGAATGCGCCTGCCACCGCGGCCCGTCACGGCCTGTCTGCATCCGAATATCAGACCGCATTCGACGATTACGCCAAGCAGGGTTACCGCCTGAAAGTGGTCAGCGGCTACAAGCAGGGCAACGCCGATCGCTATGCGGCGATCTGGGTCAAGACCGGCGGCCCGCAGTGGTCGGCGCGTCACGGCATCACCAGCGGCAACTACCAGCAGGTGTTCGACAACTACACCTACGCCAGCTGGGAACCGCAGTACATCGAAGCCTTCAACTCCGCCAGCGGCGTGCGCTTCAATGGCATCTGGGAGAACACCGCGTTCAAGGCCAGCGATCTGGCCCTGATCGACAGCAAGGTCCGCGCCTATATGAAAGCCAACGACGTGCCGGGCATGTCGATCGCGATCAGCCTCAACGAACGCCTGGTCTATGCCTCGGGATATGGCGATGCCGATGTCGAGAAGAACGAAGTGGTCGGCACCTCGCACCGCTTCCGCATCGCCAGCGTGTCCAAGCCGATTACACGGGTGGCAGTGGCGCGGGTGATCGCCGACACCAGCCTGGAGATGAACTCGAAAGTCTTCGGCAACAACAGCGTGTTGGGCGGCCAGTTCCCGACGCCGGCCAATAACCCGAATATCGTAAACATCACGGTCGAACATCTCATCGGCCACCGCGCCGGCCTGGTCAACGTCAACAAGGACGGCAACAAGAGCGACCCGATGTTCGCCTACACCGGCACCGACCACAAAGGCCTGAT
>JAYUIZ010000851.1:0-1293 GCA_043765595.1 Lysobacter sp.
CTTGGTCAGCCCAAGCGCGTCGCGGACGGCTTTGGGCAGGGTGATCTGGCCACGCTCGGCGACTGTCGCTTCCATCGGGACGATCCTCTTACAGTATGCGGCAATAATACATACTTATTTGTGCATACTCTACTGTCGATGCGATTCGCCGCCATGATGCTCTGTGCCCTGATCGGTACGCCAGCAGCGTCGGTCGGTGGATAATCGCGACAAGCCCCCTCCCCCAGGAGCACCGCCATGCATGATTCCTTTGCCACCCGCAGCAGCCTCGATGTCAACGGCCGCTCCTTCCTTTATTACAGCCTGCCGAAACTGGCCGAACGCTTTGCATCCGACACCGACCCCAGCTCCAGACTGGACCTGACCAAGCTGCCCTATGCAATGAAGATCCTGCTGGAGAATCTGCTGCGGCATGAGGACGGCATCAGCGTGCTGCCCGCGCATATCAAAGCGGTCGCCCGCGGGGACGCCGCGGAGGACCCCGACACCGAAATCGCGTTCATGCCGGCGCGGGTGGTGCTGCAGGATTTCACCGGCGTGCCCTGCGTGGTCGATCTGGCTGCGATGCGCGACGCGGTCGAGGCGCTGGGCGGCCATCCCAGCCAGATCAATCCGTTGATTCCGTCTGAGCTGGTCATCGACCACTCGGTGCAGGTCGATGTCTTCGGCAAGGCCGAAGCACTCGATCTCAACGGCCAGATCGAATTTTCGCGCAACAAGGAGCGCTACAGCTTTCTGCGCTGGGGTCAGAAAGCCTTCCACAATTTCAAGGTGGTGCCGCCCAACACCGGCATCGTCCATCAGGTGAATCTGGAACATCTCGCCCGCGTGGTGATGGAGCGTGAGGTCGATGGCGAACTTTTTGCCTTCCCGGACACCGTGTTCGGTACCGACAGCCACACCACCATGATCAACGGACTCGGCGTGCTGGGCTGGGGCGTGGGTGGCATCGAAGCCGAGGCGGCGATGCTGGGCCAGCCGTCGTCGATGCTCATTCCGCAGGTGGTCGGCTTCAGGCTCACCGGCAAAATGCCGGAAGGCGCCACCGCCACCGACCTGGTGCTCACCGTGACCCAGATGCTGCGCAAGCTTGGCGTAGTCGGCAAGTTCGTGGAGTTCTTCGGCGACGGCCTGCAGCACCTGCCGTTGGCCGACCGCGCCACCATCGCCAATATGGCCCCCGAATACGGCGCGACCTGCGGGATTTTCCCGATCGATGCCGAATCGCTGACCTATCTGCGCCTGTCGGATCGCAGCGAAGCCCAGATCGCGCTGGTCGAGGCCTATGCCAAG
>JAYUIZ010000852.1:0-3685 GCA_043765595.1 Lysobacter sp.
GCTCGGGCCGATCTTTTCGCCACTCCAGTCCAGAGCGATTGAGCTTCCATACGCAGGATCGTGGCACCTCCTGTACCACAACCGGTGAATGGGTCGCCACGATCGCGACGCCGTTTCTGTCGTAAAGAAGTTCGGATAAAGCGCGTGTAAAGGCCGAGAGTAGCGGCGGATGCAAATGGCTCTCTGGCTCATCCATAAGCACCAAGGTCTTTTCTTCTATCAAATTGACCAATGCGGTGATCGTCAACAGCACAATCTTGTGCCCAGAGCTCATCAAGGCAAGCAGCTTCCTGACTCGATCCGGCGAGTACAAAGGCGCGAATTGCGTCGGCTCGGCCAGTGATGCGAGATTCATGGCGGCGAAATTTCCGTCTGAGGCAAGTCGATCAATGGCCTTAAGCCATCGCTTTCTTTTCGCCTCCTGACTCATGCACAAGGCAAATCCGCGCACGAAGTCCTCAACTATATCCGGCTCCGATTTTAGACTCGCCGCATCGTTAAAATCTTCACCTAGTCGCGCGCGCTTCATGCCGATGTAAAAGTATTTCGGTCCACGCTTGGGTTGTGCGCTGTCTGGTGGCGGCACAAAGGGGTCGAAGACACTGAATGAAACGGACACCACGCTGCTGAAGTAGGTATCCGGCAATTGCTCCGGTGAGAACATCGACTCGCGCGACAAGAATCGTCCCGTTCCCTCACTTCCATACTCTGGATGAACCGCCTGCACCATCCCATTCAAAATCGTCGTTTTCCCGATCCCATTACGTCCGATCAATACGTGGACATTCGTTGGCGGCTTCGAGCCTGCGACGACTTGAAGCGTGAGGTCCACTGCAGATCTTTTTTCCCCGCCGTCATCCTGATACGAGAACTTGAAATCGGTCAGTGCCGGTTGACCCCGCAAGACCCGCCGATACTGACTATTAATGGTCAGCGCGCTCACGCCTCGAAGAAGCGAAGTATTGAATACATCCTCATTTAAGGCGACGCTCAAGGACGCATCATCGAATGCAACGTCACGCATTCCACCCAAAATCAGCGCTTGCTCCTCTGGTGACAGCAAGCTGAGCGCTTGTTCGTAGTACTCAACATCCTGGCCCACCGAGAACCAGCTTTCTGGGAGATGTGAGAACCGAGCTAGAATCGTGTCCTTTGTCCAGCCGTGTGATTGGCCTTTATAGCCAATCTTCACCGAACCCAGCGCGATATAGTCGCCGGATGTGTTCACATAATGCAGACTGAAGAGCGTTTTGTAGGAAAAATCGTCCCAGTTGTTGTGTAGGAGCTGCACGCGATTCTTCATAGCGGTATCGACACGTCCGCCAAGACTCAACACAACAAACACAATTTCCATCGTTATGCCCTCATCATCTTGGCGTCATCAATGCCGTCACATAAAAACTTCATCGTCGTTGTAGCCGCATCACTATGCGTGCGGCAAGAGCCAAACATAGAGCGAAGATGCCGTGTTGCGTGACCTGGCCTCCTACGATCAAGCCGCCATTCTGTATTCGTAATGAAGCCTCTGACGATCTTCCAAGATCGCAAAAAATGCATTGGGACATTTCGAGTCCAGGTCAAACCATGCATTTAGATGTTCATCCTTGATTGGAATGATGCAGCGATCGTGTCCTGCGGCGGCGACTTCCTGTAGCGGCTCGTCGGTGATCGCGGCGAATGACCACAACCCCTCGCTATCACTCTGCCAGTGCGAGTAGAGGCACGCAACAAGCGTCTCCTGCCGCGGCTGTGGCCTGAAGGTCCAGCACGACGTTTTCTTCGGCCTCGCTTCCCGAAAATGACGTCGCGCGGCTCTCGCGGCCAGCGAGAGCCGGGGCTTTCGGTGAGACAAACGACACGCTGCCCCCGGGTATCCACTTGGTGGACAACCGGGCTTCTTGCTTGCATGGATATGCGTGCAAGATGAGTTGAATCAATGTCTTATGCGGGTGGAAACAATGCGATTTTTCATTCGCGATTGTTTGAGCGGCACGTGCGTCATGCGCCGCATGCGCGGCAGAGGCGTGGTCGATGGCTCGAAAGATGCGGGTGTTTGGTGCGGCGATGGTGCGTGCGAGGCGCGGCTTCGTTCATGGCGGCCCAGGGCCCGCCCTGTTTGCTCCGGCACGGGTGTGTCTGGGCCTCGGCGTTGAGGCTCTCAACACCGGCGTCGAGGCTTTGAGCTCGGGCGTTGATGCTTTGACCTCGGATGTTGGAGTTTTGATCTTCGAGCGTCAGGCGCTTTGTGCTCCGGCGTCGAGGCTTTGAGCTCCGGCGCTGAAGTATTGAGCTCGGGCCTTGAGGCTCTGATCTCGGGCGTTGAAGCCTTGAGCTTCGGCATCGGGGCCTTGCGCTCGGAGGTTCAAGTCTTCAGCGCCGGCGTTGGAGCGATACACGCGGGCGCAGGGTGCGGCGAGGTGCGTGCGGGGCGTCGCTTCGTTCATGGCGGGCCAGGGCCCGCCCTACGCGTTGCCGACCATGAGTTGCGTCTACGCGGCAATCCCCGTCAATCCTGCGGCGGCCGCGCGCCGTCGTAGCTCACCGCGGTGGCGCCGGTGACTTTGCCGATCCGCGCGGTCTTGTGGACGTACAGGGTGACATCACGCTTGAACACCAGCGGGCCTTCGACCACCGCGTCCGGGCCGATCACGATGCGCAGCTTGCGCTGCTTCATGCTGACCGGCATCCAGCCGCTGTTGGGTTTCTCGACGGTGATGCCGCCGCGCACGTGCGAGCCGACGCCGACGGTGATGTCGCCGTTCACGGTGGCGATGCCGCCGTTGACGTCGGTATCGACCAGGCCGATCGGGCCGTTCACGGTTTCGACGTTGCGGGCGACCGCGCTGCCGCGGCTGGTGAAGACGCTGCCGTTGACGGTTACGATCTTGCCAACGCTGCTTTGATCGCCGAGGCGGATGCTGCCGTTCACCGTTTCCAGCGAATCGGCCTTGAGCTTGCCGTCGGCCTTGATGCTGCCGTTGACGGTTTCGGCGTCGCCGATGGTGGCGCCGCTTTCCAGATGCACGCTGCCGTTGACGGTGGCGACGTTGCCGGCCTTGGCGCCGGGCTCGACGCGGATGCTGCCGTTGACGGTTTCCAGCGAGCCGTAGTCTTCGCCGGCATGGGCGGTGATGCTGCCCATAACCTTGTCAATGTTTTTGCCGGCGAAGGCGGCGGGCGAGAACAGGGCGAGTGCGATGGCGGCGGCAATAAAGCGTCGGGACTGGCGCATTGCGGTGGACCTCTGTGAGCGTGGGCTGGTGAGCCCGGGTTCGGAAGCGGGGATTCGCGAACGCGTGAACGGATGGGGCATTTTCGATTAAGGCATCGTCGATTGGGGCATCGGAGCGCCTGTGACAGGCATCATGGAGGCGCTTCGCTACAATCGCATCTGTCCTAAGTCACTGCCCCGAAGGTCACATGTCCGCTGCTGCCCACCGTCCCAAACCCGTCGTCCTGTTGATCCTGGACGGTTGGGGGTATCGCGAAGATCCGGCCGACAACGCGCTGGCGCTGGCCGATCTGCCGTACTGGAACCGCCTTTGGGCGCAGCGGCCGCATACGCTGATCCACACCGAGGGCCGCCACGTCGGCCTGCCGGACGGGCAGATGGGCAATTCCGAAGTCGGCCACATGAATCTGGGCGCCGGCCGCATCGTTTATCAGGACCTCACCCGCGTCGACG
>JAYUIZ010000853.1:0-1290 GCA_043765595.1 Lysobacter sp.
AGCTTGGCGGCGGCGCGGAAATGGCCGATGTTGGTCATGCACGAGCCGATGAAGACTTCGTCGATGACCGCACCGGCTACATCTGACAGCGTTTTAACGTCGTCCGGATCGTTCGGGCAGGCGAGGATCGGCTCATGCACGTCGGCCAGATCGATGTCGATGATCGCTGCGTACTCGGCATCGGCATCGGGTGCGAGCAGCTGCGGGTTGGCCAGCCACGCTTCCATTTTCTGGATGCGGCGACGGATCGAACGCGCGTCGGCGTAACCCTCGGCGATCATCCACTTCAGCATCGTGATGTTGCTGTTGAGGTACTCGATGATCGGCTCTTTATTCAACCGCACGGTGCAGCCGGCGGCGGAGCGTTCGGCCGAAGCGTCGGACAGCTCGAACGCCTGCTCCGCCTTCAGATTTGGCAGACCTTCGATTTCGAGAATGCGGCCAGAGAAAATATTCTGCTTGCCCTGCTTGGCGACCGTGAGCAGACCGGCCTTGATCGCGTACAGCGGAATGGCGTTGACCAGATCGCGCAGGGTCACGCCGGGCTGCATTTCACCCTTGAAACGAACCAGCACCGATTCGGGCATATCCAGCGGCATCACCCCGGTGGCCGCAGCAAACGCAACCAGCCCCGAGCCGGCCGGGAACGAAATGCCGACCGGGAAGCGGGTGTGCGAATCACCGCCGGTGCCGACGGTGTCGGGCAGCAGCATGCGGTTGAGCCAGCTGTGGATGATGCCGTCGCCCGGGCGCAGCGAGATGCCGCCGCGGTTGGAGATGAATTCTGGCAGCGTGTGATGGGTCTTCACGTCGACCGGCTTCGGGTACGCGGCGGTGTGGCAGAACGACTGCATGACCAGATCCGCGGAGAAGCCGAGGCAGGCCAGATCCTTCAACTCATCGCGGGTCATCGGGCCGGTGGTGTCCTGCGAGCCGACCGAGGTCATGCGCGGTTCGCAGTAGGCGCCCGGGCGGATGCCTGACTGCACGCCATTCACTTCGGGCAAACCGCAGGCGCGGCCGACCATTTTCTGCGCCAGCGAGAAACCCTTGGTGCTTTCGGCGGGCAGCTGCGGCAGCCGGAACAGCGTCGACGCCGGCAGCCCCAGCGATTCGCGCGCCTTCGCGGTCAGGCCGCGACCGATGATCAGCGGAATGCGGCCACCAGCGCGAACTTCGTCGAACAACACGTCGGACTTGATCTTGAACTCGGCGATGACCTGCCCGTTCTTCAGCGCCTTGCCGGCGTAGGGCAGCAGTTCAACCATGTCGCCCTGGTGCATCTGCGAC
>JAYUIZ010000854.1:0-1289 GCA_043765595.1 Lysobacter sp.
CAATGGTCTGCCTCAGGAAAACGCGACGCGCGACGATGGCGTGCGCGCGCTGGTCGCCGAAAAACAGCCGAGCCTGCGGATGTCGCTGCCCGAAGACATCGCCTCGATGGTGCTGTGGCTATGCAGGCGCGAGGCGCATAACGTGACCGGCACCTCGTTCCCCATCGATGGCGGTTGGACCGCGCAATAATTCGTCGCGGCGAGATTTTCAGGCACTTTTCAGGCCTGTGGTCTCTGTCACAATTTCAAGGCAACAACGACACATACGGCTTCACGCATCGGGCTTATAGTGCTGTCACGACTCTGCCGTTCAGGCAGGCGCCTGGAGCCACCGATGCCAACAATGCTCTCGTTTTCCCGTCGCAAGGCGCTGTATGCCGCGATCATGCGACGCAACGGCATCCAGGGACGCATCCGCTTCCATCCGATGCCGCCGCTGCGAAACGAGTCGGACGCCGGTCCAGTTTCCGCACCCACCTCCGCACCCGATCCGGGCGCGGACAAGCCGCGCACCCCGATCATGGCCGGGCAAGGTTCGGCTAACAGCTCGCAGCCGCAGCTGGTGACCCTGCAGCGCGCGCCGTTCACGGTCCGCGTGCTCAACCATCTGACCGCCGGCGCTACCGCCGCATCCATTGCGGAATTCAACGCGCTGGGCGCCAACGATACCGCCCGCCTCACCGCGTTCGTGGACCAGCAGCTCAATCCCGGAAGCATCAGCGACACCGCGCTGGACACCCGGCTCAACGGGTCCGGCTACACCACGCTCAACAAATCCTTGAGCCAACTGTGGGCCGACCACCGCATCGTCACCACCGACAGTTCGGCCCCCGCGCGCGAAACCCAGCGCGCCGCGCTGGTGCGCGCGGTGTACTCGCGTCGGCAGTTGCAGGAGGTATTGGTCGATTTCTGGCAGAACCACTTCAATGTCGCCATCGGCAATTCGTCCGCTGCGCCGGTCTACGCGCATTACAACCGCGACGTGATACGCGCCAACGCCTTCGGCAATTTCCGCGCGATGCTCGAAGCGGTGGGCCAGAGCACGGCGATGCTGTACTACCTCAACAATGCCAGCAATTCGCGCTCCGGGCCGAACGAGAACTACGCGCGCGAACTGCTGGAACTGCACGCCTTCGGCGCCGAGAACTATCTGGGTTTCGTCAATCCGTTCCAGGTGCCGCCCTGTCCGGAAGACACCAGTTACCCGATCGGATACACCGATCTGGACGTGTACGACACCGCAGCGGCGTTCACCGGTTGGACCGTGAAGGACGGCCGCAACGGTTTCC
>JAYUIZ010000855.1:0-3677 GCA_043765595.1 Lysobacter sp.
CGCTGACAACCTTCGACAATACGGTCGCACCGTCGGACAGCGGCAGCGATTTCCAGAACAGCACGCTGCGGTCCTTGCGCTCGTCATAGAGGCTGCCGAGGCAATAGAAGAACACCACGAAGCCGAGCACGATGAACGGCCAAGTCGAGGCGAGATACAGGCTCAGGTCGACCGCACCGCCCAGTTGTTGCATGTCGGCGGGCGACATGTTCTGCGACAGGGCTTTGAGGTCCAGGCCGTTCATCTGGATGCTCGTTCCATCGTCGGTGACGATGTGCTGGTTGCCGATCTCGGGCGCGACCTTGATCTCGAAGGTCGCGATCACCCCCATCAGCAGCACCAGCGAGACAATGCCTGCGACCACGGGCGCCCAGAAGAAGCCGCCCTTGTTTTCCCAGAATTCGCGCCTCAGCAGCAGCTTGAATTTGCTTGCGAAGCCGAAGCTTTTCGATGCCGCATGGCTGTGAAGCGCGGCGGGTTCTTGGATGGATGCGTTCATGCGTAGGTCCCCTTCATGGTGGCGACGAACAGATCGGCGAGGCCCGGGGTGCGGGTTTCCCCCAATGCGGCAAGCTGATTGGGCGGAACGCCATCGAACATCATCACGGTCTTGCCGAACGGCAGCGAGCGTTCGTCGATCGGTTTCATCGCGCGGGCTTCATCGATGCGGTCACCGCTGAGCAGGACTTCCACGTAACGCTCGCCCAGGCTTTCCATCGTCGCATCAAGCACGATTCTGCCGTCGCGGATGAACATCACGTCGGTGAGGATGTGTTCGATCTCCTCCACTTGGTGGGTGGTGATGATGATCGTCTTCTGTTCGTCGAAATAATCTTCCAGCAAGCGCTGGTAGAACTCCTTGCGGTACATGATGTCGAGGCCGAGGGTGGGCTCGTCCAGCACCAGCAGTTTGGCGTCGATGGCCATCACCAGCGCCAGATGCAGCTGCACGATCATGCCTTTGGACATTTCGCGGACGCGCATGCCCGGCTTGAGCTGGGTGTTGGCGAGGAAACGCTCGCATTTGGCGCGATCGAAGCGCGGATGCACCCCGGCGACGAACTCGATGGCCTCGCGGACCCGGATCCAGCGCGGCAGTACCGCCACGTCGGCGATGAAGCACACGTCGTTCATCAGATCGTCGCGCTGGGTGCGTGGGTCGCGGCCCAGTACCTTCAATTCGCCTTCAAAGGGGATCAGGCCGAGCACCGCCTTCAGTGCGGTGGTCTTGCCGGCGCCGTTGGGACCGATCAGACCGATGATTTTGCCGGCGCCGATCTCGAACTGGGTATTGTCCAGCGCGAGCTTGTTCTTGTAGGCCTTGCGCAGTCCGCGGGCGGAGACGACCGCCTGATCGGGGGCGAGCGCGTTCATGCGGCACCTCCCGTGATCGTCTGCTTCAGCAACTCGTCCATGCGCAGACCGAGGCGCTGGATGCGCTCCAGCACCAGCGGCCATTCTTCTTTCAGAAAGCGCTCGCGTTCGCTGGTCAACAATTTTTTGGCGGCTTCTTCGGTGACGTACATGCCCAGACCTCTGCGTTTCTCTACGAGCGACTCGTCCGCCAATTCCTGATAGGCGCGCGAGACAGTGATGGGGTTCAATTGATATTCGGCTGCCACCTGGCGGACCGAGGGCAATGCGTCGCCCGGCTTGAGCAAGCCGTCCAACATCATGGCGATCACCCGTTCTTTCAGCTGGCGATAGATCGGAGCGCCGTCGCTCCATTGGATAGCGGTCATGGTCAGCTCCGTTTGCCGCTGCGCAGACCCTGCGCGAAAGAGAAGAAAGGGAGCGCCATGGCTTCACGCGCCTGGGCTCTATGATGGCGGCCGTGCGCCTTGGCCGAGCCTGTCCCGGCCTGCGGTGCGACGATTGCCGGGGTAGCGGCCGCATCGTTCACGGCGCCGGGATTGTTCGTGCCGTTAATGGAAACCGCCCCGATGAAGGCGGCGGCGGCGAGGCTCAGCACAAGGCCGAGGGCGCGGAACGTATTGATCAGCTTGCGGTGCATGGCAAACTCCTGTTCGTGTTGACTGGTGTTGTATTCAACTATAACACCTAAACACGTCAGGTCAAGTGCCGTGGAAACCATTTCGACCCAACTGAAGTCATACTTCTGCTATCCCCCTTACTGGAGCCCTGTCATGCCGAGATTTCTGGCCAAAACCCTTGCCGTAGTGGCCTTGTGCGGCCTGTCCGCTCTCGTCCTAGCGGCTGGAGGCGGACTTCTGGACCGCAGCTATCGTCCATTGGCCGGAAAGACGCCGGTCCATCTGGGCAAGACTTATGGCGGCCAGGTGCTGCTGGTGGTCAATACGGCCAGCAAATGCGGGTTCACCCCGCAATTCGAGGCGCTGGAAGCGATGCATGTGCGCTACAAACCCCGCGGCTTCGCAGTGCTCGGCTTCCCGTCCGGCGATTTCATGGGCCAGGAATATGTCGACGAAAAGCAGATCCAGGAGTTCTGTACGCTCACTTACGGCGTGAAATTCCCGATGTTCCAGAAGGTGCACGTGTCCGGCAAGGAGGCCACGCCGTTCTACAAGGCGTTGGCGAAAACCACCGGTGAAGCGCCGAAATGGAATTTCCACAAGTATCTGATCGGCCGCGATGGCAAGGTCATCGCCAGCTTCGGCAGCCGCACCAAACCGGATGCCCCCGAAGTGACCGCAGCGATCGAGGCCGCTTTGGCCAGGCCCGTGCCCAAGTAATGCGGTGCCGGGCATGATGCCTGCCGCCGATCCGGTCATTGCCCCCTTGGGCGCCTGCCGCGACAATAGGCGTCTGGCGATGCGCGGGCCGGTCTAGACCATCCGTGCATCAGCCGCTTTCTTTCCCTGGAGACTTCGATGAGTGTTGGTGTTCGCGGCCTTGCCGCATGGATGATGGCGGCGGCCCTGTTATTGGCCGGCTGGGTGCAGGCACAGGACAAGCCTGCGTTGACGACGGATCGCGAGAAAGTCAGTTACATGATCGGCGCCGATGTCGGCCGTTCGATCTCCGCTGTGGGCCCGGACCTGGATTTCGCCGCGTTTGAACGCGCGATCAGGAATGCCTTCGCGGGCGGCAAACCGCTGCTATCCGACGAGGAAGCGCGCACCGTTGGTACCGCGCTGGTGCAGCGCATCGGCGAACGCGCCGGCAAGCCTGCTTCGGGCCTAGCGCCTGGTACCAAGCCGCCCGTGGTAGCTAAGGACAAGGTCGGTCACATGATCGGCGCCGATGTCGGCCGTTCGCTTACGTCGATCCAGGACCAGATCGACATGGCGGTGTTTCTGCAGGCGGTTCGCACGCTGATGACGTCGACCAGGCCGCTGCTCACCGATGCCGAGATGGATCAGGTACGCGATGCGTTTTCCAAGCGGATGGATGCGCGCGAGAAAACGCGCCTTGCCGACGTGGCGCGCAAAAACGCCGACGAGGGGGCCGCCTTCCTCGCCAAAAATAAGACCGAGAAGGGCGTGATCAGCACCGCTTCCGGCCTGCAGTACATGGTGCTGCGCCAAGGCAACGGCGCGCGCCCGCGTTTGAGCGATAAAGTCCGCGTGCATTACCAGGGCCAGTTGCTGGACGGCACCATCTTCGACAGCTCGTATCAGCGCGGGCAGCCCGCGGACTTCGCGCTGGGGCAAGTCATTCCCGGCTGGACCGAAGGCTTGGCCCTGATGCCGGTC
>JAYUIZ010000856.1:0-3671 GCA_043765595.1 Lysobacter sp.
CCAGCGGCGGATTCCATGTGACCGAGGTTGCTCTTGATCGAACCGACATCGCAGCGCGCGACCGCCACCCCAGCCGCGGCGAACGCGGACTGCATGCCTTCGATCTCGATCGGATCCCCCAGCGAGGTGCCGGTACCGTGCGCCTCGATGTAGCTGATCTCCTGCGCCGAAATCCGGGCATCACGCCACGCTGCGGTCAACAGCGTGGCTTGGCGCTGCGGGTTTGGGACGGTAAGGCCCGCGGCCTGCCCGCCGTGGTTGACCGCACTGCCACGGATGACCGCATGGATTCGATTGCGATCGGCCACCGCCTCACGCAGCGGCTTGAGCAGCAGCACGACCGCCCCTTCGGCGCGGACGTAACCGTTCGCCGAATCGTCGAACACCTTGCAACGCCCGTCCGGCGCCAGCATCCCGGCCTTGCGGTAGGCCATCGAGATGCGTGGATTGCAGATGAAATTGACACCGCCGACCAGGGCCAAGCCGCATTCGCGCGCACGCAGAGATTGGATCGCGCCGTGCAGCGCGACCATCGATGCCGAACAGGCGGTGTCGATCAACAGGCTGGGGCCGTTCAAATCGTAAAAATAGGACAGGCGGTTAGCCAGCACGGCGAGTGAATTTCCGACCGCGAAATGCGCCTCGACTTCGGTGCCGGCATCCTGCAGCAGGTGCGCGTAATCGCTGTTGCTGGCGCCGATGAACACGCCGGTATCGGTGCCGCGCAGGGCCGCTGGCAGGATGCCCGCGTCCTCGAAACAGGCCCATGAAACTTCCAGCAGCAATCGCTGCTGCGGGTCGGTTACTTCCGCTTCGCTGGGCGAAATGCGGAAGAACTGCGCATCGAAGCACTCGCCGTCGCTCAGGAACCCGCCGCGCTCAATTCCGCCGCCGCGCGGCCATTCTCCGCGCGAGACCGGATACTCCGTGATCATGTCACCCTGCGTATCGAGCATGTCCCACAGCGCGTCGAGATCGTCGATACCCTGTGGCAGACGGCAGCCAATACCTACGATGGCGATGTCCACAACCTCGCCCAGCGAATCGGCAATACGCGCGGCCGCGGGCGCAGATACGGCTTCGCGCTGGTCTGGGCAGAAGTAATCAGTGACCTTGCGCGGCGTGTTGTGGGTGAAGAAGAACGATGGCTTGAGACGCTTGCCGAAACGCGCCTCGAGCCTTGTCCTGAAGTTGAGCAGGTCGCCCGAATCCAACCCCCACTCCATTAGCGGCTGATCGGGATCGATGATATCGGCGCTGTCGACCAAGCTGGATACGGTTTCGATGACGAAGCGAAGGACTTCGTCGCTGACCAGCGCCGGCGGCAAGCCGGCTTCGGCAGGCGCGGAGGCGGCCCCGGGCTCCGATGCGGCTACGCGACGCCTTGAGGGGTCGTAGCGGACCAGCACGCCCTTGCCGTCGTTGGCGATATCGCGCGGCCGATAGCCGGGCAACGTGGTAACAATTTCAGCACCGTGAAGGTGATGGAAGTACAGAACGCGATCTCGCGTCTGTCCCGGGCCGGCGACATACGCCTCGATCGACATACCGAGGTCCGTGGCGTAATCCTTGCACAGCGTGACCGCGACAATCCTGAGCACCCCGCGCTGCAGGCACGAGCGCTGCAGCATGAACTCCAGTAACTGATCACCGCAGCCCAGATTCTGGCTATCCGGGTCGATATTGACGGCAAGCAGTTGCACGATGTCACCGCCAAGGTCGTGCAGACTATGCACGTTGTCCATCGTGCGATGTGCCAAGTCCTCTTCGTTGCGGATCCGCTGGCTGTAGATGACACCCTTCACCTCACCGCCCAGTTCCAGCACGAACTGGCCCTGCGGATAAGTCTTTATCCGGGCAAGCAGGTTCCGCCTTGGCGTGCGCAGCGACGGGATCCAGCACTGCTCCTCAAGCCGTTCCAGCGCTTCTATATCGCTCGCTCGCGCGCTGCGAACGGTGTAATCGCGCTTGGTCAGGCAATACAGAGCCCGCTCGCAGATACTGTTCTCGTTCCTGACGAATGCCGGCGGTTCGGCGCAGAACAGGCCGGCAGACGCGGCCAGGCAGAGAAAGGCGTCGGCGCTGATCGGATGGCAGGTGGTCGGCGCATCCGTTGCGGGCTGCGAATCGGCGTCGAAGACCGCTGCGGCATCGCTATCCACTGGCTCGGAATGACCGACCAGCCACAACAGCGGCTGGTCGCCAGCGGCGTCCGCGAGACGCTGTAAACGCTGGCGCCACATCGAGACTACGCGCGCCGCAGACACCGTATCGCGCTCGCTCGCGCCGTGGCGCGGCCACTGATGCGCAGCTAACAGTGCTATATCGGGTGTGCTTTCAGCACTATCCGGCGGGTCATCGTTCCATCGGCTTGTGTCAACAATTCCGATGGATCCACCCTCAATTACGATTCCGAGAGCATCCAGCGTATCGCGGAAGTCGTTTCCGTCGACGAGCATGTAAGGCTGCAGCCGGGCTTCGGCTTCCAAACCTTCCGAAACCGTGCCGGGAGCCCACGCGAGACGATCGGTAATGAGTCGGGAAATTCTTGCAAGTGAGGAAGATACTTCAGAGAACATAGTCGGCCAATTCTCGATCGTTCTTGACGAACTGATAGAAATATTCCACCGGTTCCTGCGCGTCGCGGTTGCGGGCACGGCAAGGCGCATCATGCCCAGACTTTGATGACAAAGACGCGATGCCCATCAGGTCGCGCCCGCCTCGTAAATCGCGTCGAGCATATCCTCGAATTCGAGGCTCGCCATACGCTGCGCCGTGTGTTCGGACACCGGGGTGCGACCTGGGGCGTAGAGCGATTCGAGCATCGATGCGAACTCATCGTGGTGCACGCGTTCGGAGTCCGGCGTCACCGGGTAGCCAATCATCAGGCCCTTGATCTTGATGAGCACGCGACCTTCGGTATCGATTACGTCGATGTCGATCACGGCACGGCCGTCGTGGCGGCCACCGTCGCGTGCCGACCGGACCCAGATCACGCCTTCACGGGCGCGCACCGAGGCGAACGCGATGCGTTCCAGTGCAAGCAGAGTCGTTACCGACGGTGAAACGCCGTCGCGGGAAAGTTGGTCGAGGCAGGCCAGGTGCGAGAGCGAGAGCAACGCAAAGGTATCCAGCGTGTCGGCGTCATCAACTGCGGCCGCACCGATTACGCCATCCGGCGCCGGAGGCAAGCGGAATTCGAGTAACTGCTGTCGCTCGCCGCGAAGACAGGCGACGACGCCATCCGGCAGGCGGTCGCGGACCATGCCTGCATCGACCAAGGCACCATAGAAGTGCGCTGCGTCGTGGACTTCGCCACAGCACAACGTGCGCAGTTGCGACACATCGATGCGGTCCGGATTTTCGCTCGCCTCGTAGCTGCCGGCGCCTGCGCACAGCATCGACTCGCCATCCGCGCCCGGGGTCTTGACGTCGAACTCGAATCCGCTGTCCCCGGTCGCGTACAGATCGGCGGAGACGGTGCCGCCCTGTGTTGTGGGCTCGAAGCCCGCCCACGTCAGAGAACGCAATTCGATGCGTGTCCTGTGTCCACGGTCGCCAAAGGATTCCCGCACCGCCAGCCGTACCATTTCGACCGGCAGCAGGCCCGGCAGTCCGGCTTCGGGCCGCAGAGCCGTCCCGCGCAGCGATTTCTCGAAGGCCGCACTGTC
>JAYUIZ010000857.1:0-1286 GCA_043765595.1 Lysobacter sp.
CCACACCGTACCAGAGGAACAGCATACCCAGCAGGTTCGGCACGCTCATCGACCATTCGGAATAGCGGTAACCGTAGTACAGCAGCGCCACGCCCAGCAGTATCAGCACAGTTGACCAGATCCACGCGACCGGGGCCGAAGCGTCCCTGCGTTCGCGGGTCTGCAGGCGACGGGCGCAGGCCTGGTCGCAGTGCAGACCAAGCGCGCCGTCGTGCGCACACGTCTCTGCGCAAAGGCCTTTGCCGCAGGCCGCGCAGACGCCGACCGCGTCGCGTTCGCGATGGCCATGACACTTCACGGCTTAGCTCCCGCTCCCGGGGATTCCAACGCCTTCGCACGGTTCCAATAGGCGTCCTGCGCCTCCAGCGGCAGATCGGCCAGACGCACGCTGTCGGCCGCGGCCATGACCTCCATCGCCCGGAAACGCCGCTCGAACTTGTGGTTTGCGCGGCGCATCGCAGCGCCGGGATCGACCTTGGCGTGACGTGCAAGATTGGCGGCAACGAATAGCAAATCACCAAGTTCATCTTCCAATCGATCGCGCACTTCAGCGCTGTGCGGCGCGGCGGCAAGCGCTGCGAACTCTACGCGCACCTCTTCAAGTTCTTCTTTGATTTTTTCGATCACCGGTGCGGGTCCGGGCCAATCAAAGCCGACGGTGGCAGCGCGCTTCTGCAGCTTCAGCGCGCGCTGCCATTCGGGCAGGCCGCGGGCGACACCGGCCAACACTGAATCGTCATGCGCGGCACCGGGCTGCGTCGCAGCATGTTTCGCCAGACGCTCCTTTTTTTTCTCGGCATCCCACATCGCGTGGAGCGCATCGCTGTCGGCGATGCTCATACCGGCGAACACATGCGGGTGCCGGCGCTCCATCTTGTCACTGATCGCAGCGACCACATCGGCGAACGCAAATGCGCCCTGTTCTTCTGCGATGCGCGCGTGGAACACCACCTGCAACAACAGATCGCCGAGTTCATCCTTCAGATCATCCAGATCGCCGCGGTCAATCGCATCGACGACTTCATACGCCTCTTCCACCGTGTACGGCGCGATGGTGGCGAAGGTCTGCTTCAGATCCCAAGGACAGCCGCCCTGCGGGTCGCGCAGGCGGGCCATGATGGCGAGGAGACGATTGATTTGGGTGGGATCGGTCATCATTTCGCAGAGGTATTCGTTACGAAAACTTTAGGCGGAGTCGGCTTCATCAGAATCGGCTTCATCAGAATCGGCTTCAGTGAAATCGGCTTCAGTCGCGATCCGGACAAGCTCGGGCCTGAAGGCCCTCC
>JAYUIZ010000858.1:0-11582 GCA_043765595.1 Lysobacter sp.
CTGCGTGACGAGGAATATCTGCGCTTGAAGATACTCACCTGCCAACTCCCGGAGCTGTGATCCGGGCTGAATTTACCCACACGAGTTCACGAAGAGCCAAAAAAGATGGCGTGACTCAAACAATACAGTCTCCGAGATTCCTAGGGTGGTTCAGGGCAGTAGTGTGGTCGGATAGACCAATGCGAGAATGCACCATGACCAGCGAACACTACGATGTTATCCACGATCCGGGCGCCGTGCCGATCAAGCTGTGGACCCGCGGCGTGCCGCTGGAGGACGAAGCGCAAGCAGTTGCAGAATATCGCCAAACTGCCTTTCATCCATCGCTGGGTCACGGTGATGCCCGACGTACATCTGGGCAAGGGCGCAACCGTGGGTTCTGTAGTCCCGACCATCGGCGCCATCGTGCCGGCGGCGGTGGGCGTGGATATCGGCTGCGGGATGATCGCGGCGCGCACCACGCTGGTCGCGAGCGACCTGCCCGACAATCTCGCGGAGATTCGCTGCGCGAGAACCTCAACCACTTCGCGCGTCATGGCGTGTTCGAGGATGTCGATGTGTTGCGCAAGGTGGCGGCGAAACTGAGCGATGCCAACGAGATCCGCAGCGCACGCGTGTTTCCGTATCAGTTGTTGACGGCATTTCAGGCGACAGCGAAGTTGCCTGGCGCCATCGGTGCGGCGCTGCAGGATGCGATGGAAGTCGCGACCCGCAACGTGCCGACGCTGCACGGCGACGTGGTGGTGGCGGTGGATGTGTCTGGCTCGATGGCATCGCCGGTCACCGGTTATCGCAAGGGGTCGACTACCGCGACCCGCTGCGTGGATGCGGCGGCGCTGGTCGCGGCCTGCATCCAGCGCACGCATCCGGGTGCGCGGGTGATGCCGTTCGATACCGATGTGCGCGAGCTGCGACTGAACCCGCGCGACAGTGTCATGACTCAAGCCTAGCAGTTGGCGAAGCTGTGCGGTGGCGGCACCAATGTCAGCGCGCCGCTGGCTAGGTTGAACCGCGAGCGGGCGAAGGTCGATCTGCTGGTGCTGGTATCGGATAACGAGAGTTGGCGCGACACCCGCGGCGGCGGCGCTACCGAGACCACGCGCCAGTGGGAAATCGTTAAGGCGCTTTGTCCGCAGGCGAAGCTGGTGTGCATCGATCTGCAGCCGGTCGCGACCAGCCAGAGCGTCGAGCGCAATGACGTACTGCACGTCGGCGGTTTCAGCGATGCGGTGTTCGAGCTGATCGCGAATTTTGCAGCGGAAGGTGCGGGTGCGCAGCGCTGGGTGGAGAAGATTGCCAGCATCAAGCTGTGACGTTCAAAGCCCGGCCGGCAATGGGGCCGGCTGGGCGAGGGGGCGATGGAGATCGGGTTGTTGTGCTGTCGATGATCGCGAATGCGTTGGGAACTACAGACTATTAATCTCCGGGTCGCGGGTTCGAGTCCCGCCCGTCGCAAGACGGTAGCTCAGTCGGTTAGAGCAGGAAGTTCCCTCACTTTTGTCGCGGTCATCGCCAGTTTGCATTGTTGTCATCCCGAGCGCAGCGAGGGACCTGTTTTTACTGCGCAAGCAGATCCCTCGCTGCGCTCGGGATGACAATGTTTGAAATGATTCACTGGCTTCATCTTCGTCGGCCACGAATGCCGATGGAACTACATGATTTCCTGGTCGCGGGTTCGAATCCCGCCCGTCGCAAGACGGTAGCTCAGCCTGGTAGAGCACGAAAATGTTCCATCACTTTTGTCGTGGTTGGCGATCTTTTCATCACAATTCATTCTTGTCAGCCGCAGGCGCGGCATTGTTCTCGCCGCAGACAGCGTTCTGCGTGGGCCGGTTCGAATCCCGTCCGTCGGCAGGCGGTAGCTCAGTCCGGTAGAGCAGTGATTCCACGCCCCCTTGTCGCACACCGTTCTGCAATTTCAGCGGCGAATGCCGATGGAACTACATGGTTCCCCTCACGGGTTGGGTTCAAGTCCCACTGCGTTGCGGCAAACACCGCTTCGTAGAGTCCCGCCACCCTCGTCGCCGCACCTATTCATCAATGCGAGAATGCACTATGACCACCGAACACTACGATGTCATCCACGATCGGGGCGCCGTGCCGATCAAGCTGTGGACCCGCGGCGTGCCGCTGGAGGACGAAGCGCGCAAGCAGTTGCAGAACATCGCCAAGCTGCCCTTCATCCACCGCTGGATCGCGGTAATGCCCGACGTGCATCTGGGCAAGGGCGCGACCGTGGGTTCGGTGGTGCCGACCATCGGCGCCATCGTGCCGGCGGCGGTGGGCGTGGATATAGGCTGCGGGATGATCGCGGCGCGCACCACGCTGGTCGCGAGCGACCTGCCGGACAATCTCGCGGAGATCCGCAGTGCAATCGAGCGAGCGGTCCCGCATGGCCGCACCGCGCAGCGGCATGCGCGCGATAAGGGCGCGTGGGATAACGCGCCCGAGCTTGCCGTCGAAGGCTGGTCGCAGCTGGTCGCCGATTTCGACAAGATCTGTGAGCGTCACCCGCGACTCAAAAAAACCAACAACCTCAAGCACCTCGGTACGCTCGGCACCGGCAACCACTTCATCGAGATCTGTCTGGACGAAGCGCAGCGCGTGTGGTTCATGCTGCACTCCGGGTCGCGCGGCGTCGGCAACGCCATCGGCACGCACTTCATCACATTGGCGAAAGAAGAAATGCGCCGCTGGATGATCAATCTGCCGGATGTGGATCTGGCGTATCTGCCGGAAGGCAGCCAGCACTACGCCGATTATGTTTTCGCGGTCGATTGGGCACAGCGCTACGCGCGCATCAACCGCGAGATCATGATGCGGCATGTGGTGGAAGCCGTGCGCAAAGTCATCCCCAAGCCGTTCGATGCGCAGGCCGAAGCGGTGAACTGTCACCACAACTACGTCAACCGCGAGCATCACTTCGGCAAGGACGTGCTGGTAACCCGCAAGGGCGCGGTGAGCGCGCGCAAGGGCGAGTTGGGCATCATCCCGGGCAGCATGGGCGCGAAGAGTTTCATCGTGCGTGGCCTCGGCAATGCCGACAGCTTCCACAGCTGCAGCCATGGCGCCGGCCGGGTGATGAGCCGCACCCAGGCCAAGAAGCTGATCAGCCTGGACGATCACCTCAAAGCTACCGCGCACGTGGAATGCCGCAGGGACGCGGACGTGGTGGATGAGTCGCCGGCAGCGTACAAGTCCATCGACGCGGTGATGGAGGCGCAGAAGGATCTGGTGGAAATCGTGCATACGCTGCGGCAGGTGGTGTGCGTGAAGGGCTGAATTCCTGCGCAGAACAATGCGAAAAATGAATCACAGACCGGGCGGAAAGCGATTTCCGCCCGGTTTTCACGAGCGAAGAATGATGAAGATGATTGATATCGACGGCGCGGCCGGCGGCGGACAGCTGCTGCGCACTGCGCTGAGCCTGAGCCTGTGTACCGGGATCGGCTTCACCATGCAGCAGATCCGCGCGAAGCGTTCGCGTCCAGGCCTGATGCGCCAACATCTGACCGCGGTGAACGCCGCGGCGCGGATCGGCAATGCCTGCATGCACGGCGCCGAACTCGGCGCGACCACGCTGCGTTTCGAGCCGGGCGTGGTGATGCCGGGCGATTATGCGTTCGCCACCGGCAGCGCCGGCTCGGCGACGCTGGTGCTGCAGACCCTATTGCCGCCGCTGTGGCGCTGCAACGCGCCATCGCGCCTGCGCCTGGAAGGCGGCACCCACAATCCGTTGGCGCCGAGTGCCGACTTCATCGCCGACAGCTACCTGCCGGCGCTGGCGCGCATCGGTATCGAAGCATCGATCGAACTGGAACGTCCCGGGTTCGCCCCGGCTGGCGGCGGTATCCTGCATGCGACGGTGTCGCCCGCGCCGACGCTGCGCCACGCTGACTTCATCGAACGCGGCGAACTGCAGTCGATCGATGCGGTGGCGATGCTGTCGGGATTGGCCATGAGCATCGGCGAGCGCGAACTGCAGACGCTCGCGAAGCGCCTGCAGCTGAAGTCCGACGCCCTGCACCTGCGCGAAGTGCGTCCGTCGCTGGGTCCCGGCAATGCGTTGTTGCTGAAAGTCTGTCATGCACATCACGCCGAGACCTTCACCGCTCACGGCGAGCGTGCGCTCTCCGCAGAAAAGGTCGCGACGCGGCTTGCGGGCCTAGCACGTGCGTATCTGAAGAGCGGCGCCTGCGTGGCCGAACATCTCTCCGACCAACTGCTGTTGCCGATGGCGCTGGCCGACAGCGGCGCGTTCACTACACCAGCGATCAGCGACCATCTGCGCAGCAACGCGCGGCTGATCGAGAAGTTTCTGCCGGTGGAGATCGAATGGGCCGAGCAGCGCAGCGATATGTGGCGGGTGACAGTCTCGTCGTGAGTCGTAAGTCGCCTTGCAGCAGGATTGATCGTCCGAGACGATCAGTGTCACTCCGCGCAGACCGCGTAGGATCGAGCTGTCGAGAAACGCACGCCAATGCACTTCGGCTTCCGATAACGCAATCGACACGCCCAGAAGCCGGCGTCGCCCGCTGGCCGAGTTCGACGAAGAGTGGATGACCGGAAAAATCTACCCGACACTCAAACCGTAAATCGCGTCAGCGGAGCGGAGCCGCCTTGCAGGGTTTTACAGAAAAGATATTGCACAACCAAATTGCCGACCTATTTCTCAGCTGGGATGACGCTGCCGCAATGGCATCTACACTTGATTGGGGTGTGGCCTAACCATTCGGTCAAGCAGACCCCCCATCGTGGCGTCGGCTACCCGGCTGCGCTACCCTGAACACCACACACCGCTGTGGGATATCTTAACTCAAGCGTCGTCCTTGCCTAGCAGGTTGCTGAAATACCTCCGTCCAGGAGGTATTTCAGTGAGCACGTCCGGCTCATGTCCGGACGTGCTCACGGCGAATCAATCGCTTACGCGTTTGTTTCGCCGGCGCAGCCATCCATGGCTGCGTTAACAGGCCACTGAAAACCTGCTACCGCAAGTATTTCAGCAGCCTGCTAGGGCTCATTCTTTCATTCAGTCATTGGAGTATCCGATGTTCGCAACAATAAAAATGTTACTGGCAATTTCGTTTGCTGTGACGATCGGTTTTTGCATCGGTGCTGCCCACGCTACCGTCCCCCGGTCGCTGCCGCACGCACAGCAGCGCGTCACCATCCTGGTGGATGCATTCGGGTTGCAACCCAGGCTGCGTCAGGACTGGGGCTATGCGGCACTGGTCGAGTATGGCGGCAAGCGTATTCTTTTCGATACCGGAAACGATTCAGCCGGTTTCACGGAAAACGTGCGTCGCTTGGGAGTGAAACTGACTCAGCTGGATGCAGTGGTGATTTCGCACCGCCACGGAGATCACACGGCAGGGCTTCGCTATCTGCTCAGCGTGAATCCCAAGGTCGCGATCTATGTGCCGGATGACGAGGCGTTTGGCGGACCGACGCCGTCCGTGTTCTTCCGGCATCCGGAACCGTCATTGCCGCAAGAGATGCGCTACTTCAACGGCGCAGTCCCGGATGTGGTTCCGCATGGCAGCGCGTGGAGCGGGGCCAATTTCATCAGGGTCGCGGACACGCTGGAAATCGCTCCGGGCTTCCGTCTGGTGCGGAATATTTCCGCTACCGAGAACTTCAGTGAAACGCCGGAACTGTCGCTGGTTATCGACACACCCAAGGGGCAGATCGTGGTGGTCGGCTGTTCCCATCCAGGAATCGAGAAAATCATCGCTTCAGTGGCCGCGCGCGATCCGAATATCTCGCTGATCGTTGGCGGGCTGCATCTGGTCACCGCTGCGAAACCGGAGATAGAACGGCTGGCTTCGGCGCTTCACGACAAGTGGAAAATCGACCGCATTGCGCCGGGACACTGTACCGGGGAGCTTACTTTCTCCGTGCTGCAGCGAATTTTCGGCAGGAAATACGTCTATGCCGGAGTTGGTACGGTGATCGATCTGTCCTGACCGTCCAACTGCGGCACGGCTGGCCATTCCAAGCCGCAGTGATACGGATAGCACGTGGCCGGCATGATGCCCTTCTTTTCGGTGTTCTTTTTTCTCCGCATTCGTGTTGTTTCCGGCGAAACACCGTCAAAAGCACATAGTCGTCATTTCCGGCGCATTACGTCCGAGCCGGACCCGCTTCGCACCGTTGGTCGCTAGCCACGTTATGCTGGGCCGGCAGCGGTTTGAACGATGGAGATCGGATACGTATGGCGCGTCTTCGCAGTTGGGCGAAAGCGTTGAAGCAACAGACGCTGGTGGTCTATTTCGCCGCTCGCGATCCACGCACGCCGTGGCTGCCGCGCCTGCTGGCGCTGGGCGTCGCTGCTTATGCGCTCAGCCCCATCGATCTCATTCCCGATTTCATTCCGGTGCTGGGTTATCTGGATGATCTGCTGATCGTGCCTCTCGGGCTGCTGCTGGTGCTGCGCCTTATTCCGGTCGAGGTCCGCGCATCGGCGCAGGCAAAGGCAAGCGAAGCAGTCGACCGGCCGATCAGCCGCGCGATGGCGGCGGTGATCGTAACGATCTGGATCGTCGCGATTGGTGCGGCCGGCGTCTGGGTATGGGGAAGGACGCGCACCTGAGCATGCCGGCGGAATCGGCTTTGCGCCTCCGCTTCGTTCGAACATCGACGAAAGGATGATGCGGCCGTCTTGTCGACACCGACACCCTTAGCCGACGCTTCACCGGACGTATCGCATCCAGCGGTATCCATCACCCATTTGCTACTGCTCGCACGTATCCGTCGCCCGTTGCCGGCGGCTTCATGCGGTAGCGAGGCTCATGGACAATCTTGCGGCAAACGCGCTTCTGCTGGCGGCTCTGATGCTGCCGATCGCGCTGTTCTGGCTGCTGAGTTCGCGCACGCGCCTGTATGCGCTCGCAAGCGGCGCCATTGCCGTCGCGTCGGACTGGGCGCTGAATCTCGCCTGGGCGTTCGCGGCGCAGAGCGCGAAGGTGGATCTGTCGCAGGTCGACGACGACACCGGCCGCGCAGCGCTGCATCGGGAATACCGGGAATTACTACGCGCGCCCAGCGAGCGGCCTGCAGGTCTTGGCCGTCGCGATGCGACAAAGCGGGTATGGTGTCGCCACGGGCCGGGGGCCCGTGATCCACGGGGCATCACCGCACCAGGGGCAAGCAGACGATTCAAGGGAAAGGCCGCCCATGGGCGCATTCGTGCCGTTTTATACGCTCAGACAAGGAGATCATTTATGCATCATCGTTCGCCCGTATCCACACCGTCCGCTTCGCGCGCGCTTGTCGCGCTGTCGCTCGCGTTTCTGATCGTCACGCCCGCATTGGTTCCGCCCGCGTTCGGCGCCGATGGCGATCCGCCCGCCGACCGCGTGGTCTCCGATCCGGTGCTGGTGCCGATGCTGCGGGGCATGCAGCCGACCGAACGCACCCAGATGCTGAAGAGTGTGGGCCTGTCGGCCGCGCCGCCGCCGCCGACCGACAAGGATCCGCTGCTCAACATCCGCCTCACCAACGGCTTCATCTATAACCCGGCGAGCCAGCGTTTCGATCGCGTGCGTCTGCGCAGCTACGTCGCCGAAGGCGCAGCGCCCAATCCGTTCACGCCGTTCGTGGCACCGACTATCCGCACGCGCCCGGGCGAAACCGTGCGCGTCGGGCTCAGCAACGAACTGGAGCGCGAGCCGGACTGCAAGCAGCCGAATATCAACACCCCGCACTGCTTCAACTCGACCAATCTGCATTCGCACGGGCTGTGGGTCAGCCCCAGCGGCAACAGCGATAACGTGCTGATCACCATCAAGCCCAAGGTCACCTTCGAGTACGAATACAACATTCCGGCGACGCATCCGGCTGGCACGTTCTGGTATCACCCGCATCAGCACGGCTCCACCGCACTGCAGGTGTCCAGCGGCATGGCAGGTGCGCTGATCGTTCACGGAGAGCGCGCGCCGAAGCCGGGCAACAGCGGCGATATCGACACCCTGTTGCGCGACGAAACCGGCACTGCGTTCCGCGAGCGTGTGGTGCTGTTTCAACAGGTGGCGTATGCCTGCCGCGAGAATCCGGACGATCCGAAGTCGCCGATCAAGACGAATGCGAACGGCACCTGGTTCTGCGGCCCAAACGACGTCGGCACGATTGAAAATTACGATCAGCTGGGCAATAAAGTCTGGGGGCCGTCGGGCCGCTACACCAGCATCAACGGCCAGATCCTGCCGCGTTTCAACGATGCCATCGCCGGGCGCGTTGAACGCTGGCGCAACATCCACGCAGGCATCCGCGATTCGATCAACCTGCAGTTCATTCCGATGCGCAAATCGGCAAAGCCCGAATCGCTGCGCAACCTCAGCCAGCATGCGGAGTGGATTTCGCAGAACTGCGTGGGCGCGCCGCTGACCCAGTTCGAGATCGCCAGCGACGGCCTGACCCACGGCCAGGCGATCCGCAAAAACCAGACCATCCTGCAGCCTGGCTATCGCAGCGACCTGCTGATGGTGTTTCCGGCCGCGGGTGAGTACTGCGTGATCGACGGTAATCTGCCGGCGATCGATTCGGTGAGCGGCGATGCCGAAAGCCGGCGCCTGTTGGGTACCGTGTCGGTGTCCCCGGGCCTGCAAGTCGGCAACGATCCAAGCGCGTACCTGACCCGGCAGCTGACGGTTGCCGCGCGACTGTGGATGCCCGCCGATGTGCGGCAGAAAGTGATCGACGATCTGGCCCGCGATCTGCGGCTGGATTCGTTCCTGCCGCACGCCACGATTACCGACGGTGAGCTGGCCGAAGCCCAGCGCAGGACGCGCTGCGAACCGAAATGCGGGCAGGAAGTGATTTTCGATATCGCCGGCGGCAAGTTCATGGTCAATGGCGAAGCCTACAACCCCGCGAACTCACGCGACTTGATCCTTGGTAACGTCGAGGAATGGAAGCTCACTTCATTGGCGGGCAGTCATCCATTCCACATCCACGTCAACCCGTTCCAGGTGTCGCGCATTCTCGATCCTCAGGGCGTTGACGTAAGCGTGCCCGGCAGCGGCGACAGCGAGTACGAAGCCACGAAAGGCATCTGGAAGGACACGCTGTTCGTCAAAGGCGGCTATACGCTGTACGTGCGCACGCGCTACCAGCGCTACATCGGCGAATACGTCCTGCACTGCCACATCCTCGACCACGAGGACCAGGGCATGATGCAGAACGTGCGCGTGCTGTTGCCCGACGGCGAGGGCGGCGCGGTCGGCAACGGACACCACTGAAGCCGCGCGATTGCGGCGTTTGCTGTAAGCCCTAGCTGCCCTGCCCGTACGCTACGAAAACGCCGCATGTGATACCGACCATCGAAACGCCGGGGGTATGCTGTGGCATCCCCCGGCCTGTCGCCGGGAAGACGCATGGAGCAGGCAAATGGCGATGATCAGAACAACGGTTTCGAAGCGCGCGGCCTCCGCGAAAAAGAGCGCGCTGAAGTCTTCGGCATCCAAGCGTGCGTCGGTTGCTGAATCGCTGCCGAAACCGCTGTCGCCGAAATACGATGTGCGCGGCATCATCCTCGACCTGGGCGAAGCGCTGCCGGCCCTCGCACGCACCGCGATCATTGCGCGTCTGCGCGAAGAAGTCCCTGCGTTTGCCGCGCTGACCAATGCGCAATCCTCCGCAGAGCCGCTCGGCGATGGCGCCAGCGATGTGCTGGTGGCTTTCGCTCCGGGCACGCGCATCAGCATCGCAAAGACCTGGAACGCCGTGCACGCGCTGCTGCGGCATCCGCTGGTGGCCGACAGCGAACCGGCGGTGGGCTACGACATGCCTTCATCACCGCCATCACCGCCCGCGGTGGCCGTGCGTTCCGGAGGCGGCGGCGGCGGAGATACCCATTTGCCCGGTTCCGATCCCCGCGGATGGTCGACGCAGGCCGTGGCTGCCGACGTTGCGCGAACGCAGTTCGGCGTGACCGGTGCCGGCGTGCGCGTGGCGCATCCCGATACCGGCTACACACTGCATCCGCAGATCGCAGGACCGCGACTGCGGATCGCCGACGGCTACGATTTCGTAGACGATGTGCCCGATCCGCGCGACCCGCTGACCGGTAAGTTTCCCGGCCACGGCACCGCCACCGGCAGCGTAATCTTCAGCGGCGCGGCGCCCGAGTTGCACGGCATCGCGCCCGGCGCCGAGCTGGTGCCGATGCGGGTGTCGGGCTCGGTGATCCATTTCAATTTCAGCAACCTCGTGCAGGCGCTGTATCGCGCCCGCGACTGCGGCTGCCAAGTGGTCTCCATGAGTCTGGGCGGCCCGTGGGCAGGACGTTCGCTGTCGCGTGCGGTCGACCAGCTGGTCGCGGAGGGCATGATCCTGTTCGCCGCAGCGGGCAATCACACGAAGATAGTGATTTTTCCCGCACGGCTCGACAACGTGATTGCAGTGGCCGCCAGCAACGCTGATACCCGGCCGTGGAGCGGTTCGGCATCCGGCGCGGCGGTGGACATCACCGCACCGGGCGAATCGGTGTGGCGCGCCTATACATTCAAGAAAAACGGCGCGGTGCATTTCGACACGCAGCGCAGCTCGGGCACGTCGTACGCCACCGCGACCACCGCGGGCGTGTGTGCGCTTTGGCTGCAGCGGCACGGCGCCGCTGCGCTGCGCACGCATTACGGCGGACGGCTGGCATCGGTCTTCGCGGAGCTGATCAAAGCGCACTGCCGCACGGTGCCGGGTTGGAATACCCAGCGCTATGGCCCAGGTCTGCTTGATGCCGTAAGTCTGCTCGATGCGTCATTGCCCGCATTCGGCGGCGCCGCGGTGCGCAGCGCACTGTCCGCACCGACGCGCACATCCGCAGCGTCCGATTGGACGCGACTGCAGCCGTATCTGCCCGAACTGTCACCGAAACAGTTAGCCACAGCAGCGATGACGATGTACGGCGCAGGCGCCGACGTACGGCCGCTCCGCAGCGCGCGTGCTGCGGCGATGCCGCCACCGCCGCCGAGTCTGATCGACGAGATCGTGTTTTACGTCGCCACCGATGAAAGCATGCGTGATGCATTTCTCGCCGCGGGCGGTGCGGGCGCAAAACCCGTACCTAGTGCAAATAAAACAGCGACGCGCGCCGCGAAACGTGCGGTAACAACCGACCCGCGCGCCGCTCTGCACGCAAAGGCATCGGCGGCGTTGCGCGCAGCTCTTGCGGGGTGAAATCGCCGCAGATCGCAGTCGCACGGGGACTGTGATCCATCGCTTTGCGAGTTGTGACGCAACACACGGTCATAGGCCTTGTCGCGGTCGCTGCGAGCGATTATTTTCGGCGCGCGAATCGAGCTGATCGTTGCATACGATCGATATGGCCAAGGATAGGTTGGACACCTCCTTACCTGCTATTGCGCCCAGTCGCTGCGACAAAGGGTCACGGTTCGTCATGTGCGTCGCATTCATCTCTCTCAGTCATAAAACGAAAAGGAATCGATTATGAAGCGAATCAACCGACTGACCGCCGCCATCGGCGCATCGTTGCTGTGCGCCGCGGCCGTCCCGGCCATGGCAGCCGACTTCCGTACCGCGAAACATCCGATCGATGGTCAATACATTGTCGTACTCAAGCAGTC
>JAYUIZ010000859.1:0-1284 GCA_043765595.1 Lysobacter sp.
TCGTACTGCAACCCAGCGAACAAAGTGGCACTGGGCTTCGTGGAAGGATTGAACAACAAGATCCGGGTGATTCAACGTCGCGCCTACGGCCTGCGTGACGAGGAATATCTGCGCTTGAAGATCCTCACCTGCCAACTCCCGGAGCTGTGATCCGGGCTGAATTTACCCACACGAGTTCACGAAGAGCCATTTCATCGGGTGCCGTCGATGAGATTGAAGCTGCCGGGCGATCGCCTTCGCCGTTGCTGAGCCAGCTGATCGCCGGTACCAACCGCGATCTTCAGAACGCCGTGGCGCAGGGCCGGTTCCGCGACGATCTGCTGGCGCGGCTCAATCTGTGGACCTATCGCCTGCCGGGCCTAGCGGAACGTATCGAGGATATCGAGCCCAATCTGGATTTCGAACTCGAACGCTGGAGTCGCGACCAGCATCAGCGCGTCGCGTTCGCGACCAGCCCCGAGGCGCGCTGGGCCGGCAACTTCCGCGATCTGGGCGCGGCGGTGATGCGTATGGCCACGCTGGCCAACGCCGGCCGCATCCAGATCGAACTGGTCGAAGAGGAAATCGCGCGCCTGCGAGGGCTGTGGCGCGAAGGCGGCGCACCGTCGCCGCTGGACGCGCTGCTGGATGATGGCGTCGCCGCGCTCGACCGTTTCGACCGCTCGCAGCTGGAAGACATGGTGCGCGTCTGCATACAGGCGAAGTCGCTGTCGGACGCGGGGCGCACGTTGTTCGCGGTGTCGCGTACGCAGCGCAGCAGCACCAACGACGCCGACCGTCTGCGCAAGTACCTCGCCCGTTTCGATCTGGACTGGGAGCGTTTGCGCAGCGCCGCGCGCGGCTGAATCGACCTGTCACACCCGCACCGCTTTCGCCTGGCGCGCAGTTCCGACATCATTCCCGCATCGACACCATGAGCCTTCACCCATGAGCATGAACATGTTTTTCCAGGCCTTCTCGCCGAAGGATCTCGACGCGATGCGCGATGACCACGATCTGATCGACAAGTGGGTCGAGGGCGAAGAACGTTGCACGGCATCGATCGACGTGGACACCGCCTGGGACGTGCTGCGGCATATCCTCAACGAGACCGGCTTCCGCAGCGACGGCGTGGCCGACGGGGTGCTGAGCAACGGCTGCGATTTCGTTTCGCCCGAACTGGTGAAAGAGCAGGCGCAGGAACTGTCGATCTGGAGCCGCGCGCGCGTGCGCGATGCGCTGCGCGCGATTGATGAGGACGCGGGCCTGTATCACCAGGCGGTGTATCAGCACGAGGAGGGCGAC
>JAYUIZ010000860.1:0-1283 GCA_043765595.1 Lysobacter sp.
ATTGCGCCTTGCGCGCTTCGGCGAACACCGCCACTACGCGACGGGCGATGCGCTCTTTGTCGCTGGTCAGGTCGGCCCCGGCATCGTGATCGTCTTGGAAGGCACGGTATCGGTGGTACAGCGCGATGGCCTGCGCCACGCCCATTTGATGGCCTCACAGGGGCCTGGCGAATTCATCGCCGAAATCAATCAGCTGTCGGGCAAGCCTTCTCTGTGCGATGTTTTCGCAGACTGTGAGGTCGATGCCATCGTCGTGGATTCACGCGCGCTGCGATCGATGATTCTTGAAGAGGCCGACATCGGGGAACGCATCACGCGCGCGCTGATCCTGCGCCGGGCTGCACTTATCGATTCGGGCGAGAGCGGTGTCGTCATCATCGGATCAACGACATCACCCAACGTCCTGCGGATTCAGAATTTTCTGACGCGCAACGGCCAGCCGCACCACCATCTGGACCCGGCGCAAGATGAACGCCCGTGCCCGTTTCTCGCGCAGTACGAGATCGGGCCGCAAGAGGCACTGGCGGTGTGTGTGGACAGCTCGGTCCTTCGCAATCCAACCGATGTGGAATTGGCCCGCCATCTCGGGCTGATCGATTCATTTGCACGCGACGATCTTTACGATGTGGCGATTCTCGGCGCCGGCCCGGCCGGGCTTGCCACTGCGGTGTATGCAGCATCCGAGGGCTTGCGCGTTGTCGTGTTCGACGCCAGCGCATTCGGCGGCCAGGCCGGTGCGAGTGCGCGCATCGAGAACTTTTTCGGGTTTCCCACGGGTATCTCGGGGCGCGCGCTGGCAGCGCGCGCCTATGTTCAGGCCCAGAAATTCGGCGCCGAGGTGTTGATTCCTGCAAGCGTCGAAAGCATTCGTGGCGTGGAGAGTGAAACCGGCAACGACATCGTGCTGACACTGGCCGACGGTCGAAGCATCCGCGCTCGCACGGCCGTGATCGCGACCGGGGCCAGGTATCGGCGGCCGGCCGTGCAGCGGCTGGCCGACTTCGAAGGGCGCGGCGTCTGGTACTGGGCCTCACCCATCGAGGCGAGGCTTTGCAAACAGCAGCGCGTGGCCTTGGTTGGTGGGGGAAATTCCGCAGGCCAAGCTGCCGTCTTCTTGTCCGCCCATGTTGAGCACATCTCGATGCTGATCCGGGGCGACGGTCTCGCGGCTTCGATGTCGACGTACCTCATTGATCGAATCCAGGCTTGCGCCAACATTGAGTTGTTGGCGCGTCATGAGCTTCAATCACTCGATGGCAACGATGCCGACGGTCTGGAAAGCG
>JAYUIZ010000861.1:0-1283 GCA_043765595.1 Lysobacter sp.
ATGCATCATCGCCGTTTTGGGAGAAAGATTACGGAACAATCCGACACCGCCCGCCGGCATCCTGAGTTTCATCGATTCACCCGGCGCGAGCGTGGCGACCGGGCGCTCGATGCCGTTTTCGAGCAGCAGGATCTCAACGGGCACGTCGCCGTCGTTGCGCGCAGCGACGGCCAGCGTTATGCGCTGTTCGCCGCCGAACACGAAGGTTTGCCCGGCCTCGATCGATGTGTTGCTGTTGGTGCCAGCAAGCAGGGAAATCGGGCTGAGCGTCAATACGGCGAGCAGCAAGATGGCAAGGACGGCGGTCAGTAACGCATAGGGCCTGATCATGTCGGTCTCCAGAAAGGGTTGATTCGAGTGCAGGCCTGCGCGACGTTTCCTGACTCGATATGGGTGAACAGACTTACGGAGATGGGCAATGCGCGGATGCACCTCCGTCATCGGTCCTAGTCTCGTTGGCTGAGACCATTCTCGGGCACACTATCCCCATGACTTTGATCGAATCCCCAAGCCAGCCTCAGCCCCTCGTCATCGCCATTTCCTCTCGGGCCCTGTTCGACCTAGAGGAAAGCCACACGCTGTTCGAGCGCGAGGGCGTCGATGCATTCGCCACCTATCAGCGTGGCCGCGAGGACGACGTACTGCCGCCGGGCATCGCATTTCCGCTGGTGCGCAAACTGCTCGCCTTGAACGCGGATGCGCCGGCCGGCGTGCCTCATGTCGAAGTGATCCTGCTATCGCGGAATTCGTCGGATACCGGGCTGCGAGTGTTCAATTCGATCCAGCATCACGGTCTGGACATCCGCCGTGCGACCTTCACGTCGGGTGCGCCCACCTGGCCCTATATCAAGCCGTTCGGCGCGCATCTGTTCCTGTCTGCGGACGCCGAATCGGTGCGTCGCGCGCTGGAGCACGGAATCGCGGCGGCGACGCTGCTGCCGTCGCAGTCGGTGTTGCCTGCGAACGATGTGGGCGCCCGCGAACAAATCCGCATCGCCTTCGACGGCGACGCAGTGTTGTTCGACGACGAAGGCGAGCGCATTTCGCGCGAAGGCGGGCTGGAGGCGTTCGCGCGCCACGAACGAGAACGCGCCCACGAGCCGCTGATCGGCGGCCCCTTCCGCGTCTTCCTAGATGCGTTGCACCGGCTGCAGGCTGCGTATCCGGTCGAAAACTGTCCGATCCGCACCGCACTGGTGACCGCGCGTTCGGCGCCCGCGCACGAGCGCGTGATCCGCACCTTGCGCGAGTGGGGCATTCGCCTGGATGAGGCACTGTTCCTC
>JAYUIZ010000862.1:0-3662 GCA_043765595.1 Lysobacter sp.
CCGAATTCGGTGCCCAGGTGTCGGCCCTCGCCGACGGCCAGGTCTCCACGCCGTTCAAGACCCAGGCGGGCTGGCACCTGGTCAAGCGCGCCGGCACCCGTCAGGCCAACGTCACCGACGAAAACCGCCGTAGTCAGCTTCGCGAGAGCATCGGTCAGCGCAAGCTGGAAGATGAGTGGACCCGCTTCCTCCGCGAACTGCGCGGCGAGGCGTTCATCGACATCCGCATCGGCGCCGCTACCGCCGCTGCCGGCGCAGGCTGATCGCGCCCAAGCGCCTGCAATGACACGACGCCCCCGACTCGCGCTGGTTCCGGGCGAGCCGGCCGGCATTGGCCCGGAGCTCGTCGTCCGTGCCGCCCAGCGCGACTGGGATGCGCAACTGATCGCCTACGCCGACCGCGACACCTTGCTGCGCGCATCGGAAGCCATCGGCCTGCCGCTGCGCCTGATCTCTCCCAACGACCCCAGCGCAGCCGGCCCCGGCCGGCTCGCACTCGTCGAAATCCCGCCGATCACGGCCAGCCGTTTCGGCCACCCTGAGCCGCGCAATGCGCGCACCACCATCGGTGCGATGGAAACCGCCGCCAATGCCTGCCTGCAAGGCCTGTGCGACGGGCTGGTCACCGGCCCGGTCAACAAGGCCGCGATCAACGACGGCGGCATCCCCTACACCGGCACCACCGAACTGCTGGCCGCACAGGCGCGCTGCGACGTGGTGATGATGCTCGCCAACGATGTCGTCCGGGTTGCGCTGGCCACCACCCATCTGCCGCTGCGCGAGGTCGCCGACGCGATTACCGCCGAAGGCCTTGAACGCACGCTGCGCATCCTGTATGCCGCGCTGCGCGATGACTTCGGCATCGCCGCGCCGCGCATCGCCGTGCTTGGCCTGAACCCGCACGCGGGCGAGGACGGCCATCTGGGCCGCGAAGAACTCGACATCATGATTCCGCTGCTCGAACGGCTGCGCGGCGAAGGCTGGACGCTGATCGGGCCGCTGCCGGCCGACACCGCCTTCCTGCCCGCAAAGCTGGCCGGCTTCGACGCGGTGCTGGCGATGTACCACGACCAGGGCCTGCCGGTGCTGAAGTACAGCGGTTTCGAGCGCGCGGTCAACCTCACCCTCGGCCTGCCCTACCCGCGGGTCGCGGTGGATCACGGCACCGCGCTGGAGCTTGCGGGCCGCGGCATCGCCGATCCGTCCAGCCTGTTCGCCGCGATCGACACCTGCACCCGCCTGGCCTGCGCACGCATCGCGCGAACGGGCGCGGCTTGAGCAACGCTATGCCCGGAACCAATGGCTCGACCATCGACTGGAACGACTTCCTGCAAGTCGAGCTGCGCGTCGGCCGGGTGATCTCGGCGCAGCCCTTCCCCGAAGCGCGCAAGCAGGCCTATGTGTTACAGATCGATTTCGGCCCGGAGACCGGCGTACGCAAATCCAGCGCGCAGATCACGACGCATTACCGGCCGGAGGATCTGATCGGCCGGCAAGTGGTCGCAGTGGTGAATTTCCCGCCTAAACAGATCGGACCCTTGATGTCCGAATGCCTGGTCACCGGCTTCCACGACGCCGACGGCGCGGTCGCGCTGTGCATTCCCGACCGTGAGGTGCCGCTGGGCACCCGCCTGCTGTGAAGTCTTTACTGTAAAGCGAGCATCCGGCATGAAAGAAACGCAGACATGAGCATCGAGACATGAGCGCCGGATTCCGCGAGCCCGCAAAGAAATCGCTGGGCCAGCACTTTCTGCACGAACGCGGCGTCGTCGACAAGCTGGTGATGGCGATCAACCCGCGACCGGGCGACAGAATCGTCGAGATCGGCCCGGGCCAGGGCGCGCTGACCTTCCCGCTGCTGGACCGGCACGGCGCGCTGACCGCGATCGAATTCGACCGCGATTTGCTGGAACCGCTGACCGCCGCCGCGACATCGCACGGCGAACTCACGCTGATCAATTCCGACGTGATGAATGTCGATTTCACGGCGCTGGCTGGCGGCACACCCTTCCGTCTGGTGGGCAACCTGCCCTACAACCTGTCGTCTCCGATCCTGTTCCATGCGCTCGACCACGCAGCGGTCGTGCGCGACATGCATTTCATGCTGCAGAAGGAAGTAGTCGACCGCATGGCCGCCGGCCCGGGTAGCAAGGTCTACGGTCGACTCAGCGTGATGCTGCAGGCGTACTGCACGGTGACCGCGCTATTCATAGTTGGGCCGGGCGCATTCCGGCCGCCGCCGAAGGTAGATTCCGCCGTGGTCCGGCTGGTGCCGCATCCGCCGGGGCAGGTCGCTATCGACGACCCGCGCCGTTTCGCCGACATCGTGCGCGCGGCGTTCGGCCAGCGCCGCAAGACCCTGCGCAATGCGCTGTCGAGCGTCTGCACTGTGGACGAGATCGTGCGCGCGGGCGTCGACCCGCAGAACCGCGCCGAGCAGTTGGCCGTCGCCGATTTCATCGCCCTGTCCAACCTCGTCGTCGACCCACCGTCAAAAAGCGACGGGGCCGCGACCGACGAGGCGTGATGCCCGCAGATCGCGCGATTGCAACTAAACTGTGTGCATGAACGACATCAGCGCCGACGCCATCGCGATCGACATCGCCACCCGCTACCTCGACGACCAATCCAAGCCCGATGAAGAGCTTTATTACTTCGCGTACACCATCGGCATCCGCAACACCGGCTCTCGCCCCGCGCAACTGGTCTCGCGCCGCTGGTTGATCGTGGATGCGATCGGTTTCCCACGCGAAGTCGTGGGCGACGGTGTGGTCGGCGAACAGCCGCGGCTGCGCCCGGGCGAACGTTTCGAGTACACATCCAGCACGTTCTTCAAGACGCCGTACGGCACGATGGAAGGCGCATACGTGATGCGCGCCGACGACGGCACCGAATTTGAAGCGCCGATTCCGCAGTTCGTGCTGTGTATTCCGCGGATGCTGCATTGATCATGCGCCGCACTCGTATGCTTAGCATCCACACGCTGCGCACGCACGCGCGGAGCCGCTGAGATGGCGGTCTGGGCGATCGGTGACCTGCAGGGCTGCTACGGCGTCACCCAGCGGCTGCTGGAGAAAATCCGTTTCGATCCGGCGCAGGACCGGCTGTGGTTTTGCGGCGATCTGGTCAACCGCGGCGGCGAATCGCTGGAAACCCTGCGGCTGGTGCATTCCCTGCGCGAACACAGCGTCGTGGTGCTGGGCAATCACGATCTGTCGCTGCTGGCGATTTCCGAACGCACCATCGACGATCAGCGCAAGGTCAATCAGGATCTGCAGCGCATCCTGTTCGCCGATGATCGCGACACTCTCATCGACTGGCTCCGGCACCGCCCGCTGCTGCACAGCGACCGCACGCTGGGCTGGATGATGATCCATGCGGGTCTGGCGCCGAAATGGACCACCGTCCATGCCGAGAAACATGCGCAGGAAATCGAGCGCCGGCTGCGCAGCGACGGCCGCCGCAAGCTGCTGCGCAACATGTACGGCGATTACCCGGCATGGTCGCCCGCACTGCGCGGCGTGGAGCGCGAGCGCGCGATCATCAACATCTTCACGCGGATGCGCTATTGCTCCACGCGCGGCCGCATCGCATTCAGCGAAAAAGGCGCACCGGGCACGCAGGTCTCCGGCTTGTACCCGTGGTACGAAGTGCCGGGCCGC
>JAYUIZ010000863.1:0-3659 GCA_043765595.1 Lysobacter sp.
GAACACGGTTTTTTTAACATCTCAGACAGGAGCATAGCAATGACGGGTAAGAACCAACACGTAGTGCCGCATCAGGATGGCTGGGCCGTCCGTGGTGCCGGTAATCAGCGGGCCACTTCGGTGCACCACACGCAGCAGCAGGCCATCGACGCAGGGCGGGAGATTGCACGCAACCAGAGCTCGGAACTCGTCATCCATCGTCCGGACGGTCGCATACGCGACAAAGACAGCCACGGCAATGATCGCTTTCCGCCGCGGGGCTGATATCGATGAATAGCATTCCCACCTACCACGTGCTCGCGCTTTCGGGCGGCGGCTACCGCGGACTCTATACCGCCACAGTGCTTGCCGAACTGGAAGCGAAAATGGGACGGCCGATCGCATCTCATTTCGACTTGATCTGCGGCACGTCGGCAGGTGGGATGCTGGCACTCGGTCTTGCAGCAGAAATTCCTGCAAGCGAATTGAAGGCTCTTTTTGAGGAGGAAGGTAGCCGCATCTTTGGCTGCCGTAGTCTCGTTAGGCGCGCTTTCGGTTTTTGGATGACGGCCAAGCACGATTCGAAGGGCCTTCGTGAAGTGCTTACCGAGCGCTTCGGGGATACGCTGATCGGCAACTTGCGCCATCGGGTGCTCATTCCCGCGGTGAACTACACTACAGGGCGCGGTCAATTCTTCAAGACGCCGCACCATCCGACATTCGAGTTCGACCATGAAATGCGCCTGGTCGACGTCGCGCTCGCCACTGCCGCCGCGCCGGTGTATTTCCCGCTCTTTCGGCATAAGCGCGGCGTCTTTGCGGACGGCGGCTTGGTGGGCAACGCGCCGGGACTCTTCGGATTGCACGAGGTCGACACATTTCTAGCCCCTGGCGGAAATGCGCTCGTGCGCGTGCTTTCCATCGGCACGATGACGATCGGTGCCACCGTGCGCGGCGGGGCAAGTCTGGATCGTGGAATTGGGCGCTGGGGCGGCAGCTTGTTTGACCTAGTGATTTCGGCGCAAGAGTCGTCGGTGGACTATATGCTCAAGCAGAAGCTCGGCGACGACTACTACACGATCGACGACAAAGCGACGCCTGATCAGAGCAAGGACGTCAAGGCGCTCGACCGCGTCTCGCTTGCATCAACCAACACGCTTCGGGATCGCGGCATGCACGCCGCGCAGCGCTCGCTACCGGACTCGAAATTCAAACCTTTTCGAGATCATAAGGCGCCGTCGCCGATCTTCTTTCATGGCCCCAACAAAAATGCTCCGGAGACCACATGCTAAATCTTAGTTCGCTGTTCTTTACAACCGTTGATGGCGATGCGTGCATGCATAGGTCGCTCGATCTCGCGCAGCATGAGCGCGACGCGATTGCCCACGCGCGAAAAGAGGTGCGAACGTGCCTTCGCGACGGGATTCCGCGCATCCTTCGCGAGCAGGGATACTCCGGTTCGGTTCCTGAGCCTCGTTTTTTTACGCAGGGTTCCTGGGCATACAAGACGTTAAATGCACCCGCCAAGCACCAACAACAAGCCGACGTGGACGATGGCTGCTACCTTCCGCTGAGCTTTGTGTCTCAAACGCAGAAGCCGAGTGTTGCCGCAAGCGTCTTCTTCGCCGCTGCTGAAGCCGCACTTGAGCCGCTTGTGAAGAGAAATGGCTGGGAGATGGGCGAAAAGAAATCCACTTGCATCCGTGTCAACATCTCGCCTTCTGCCCACATCGACATTCCTCTTTACGCAATCCCTGATAAAGAGTTTACCCAACTCAAGGTTGCGATGGAGAGCTACGGCTTTGATTCGGTAGCCAAGGCCGTCAGCGCGCGATCGCGCGATAGCTGGACTGCGATGCCCACGAACAAAGTCCTCCTGGCCCATCGAGATGAGGACTGGAAGCCTTCTGATCCGCGGCCAGTTAAAGACTGGTTCGTGGGTGAGGTAGAAGCGAAGGGTGAGCAGTTCCGGCGGGTTGTGCGCTATCTCAAAGCGTTTCGCGACTGGCACTGGGAAAGCGGCGGTCCTTCCTCAATCCTCCTCATGGCTGCTGCTGCGCCGCTGTTCGAAAAGCGTGAGCGACGCGACGACCTGGCACTTCTTGACGTCGTTGCCCAAATGCCATCGCGGCTTCGCAGCGGCGTTTGCAATCCGGTAGATGAGGGCGAGTCGCTGACAGTGCGCTTGGGCGGACAAAAGGTTGAAGATGCGGCCCAGGCGTTCGAAAGTTTAGAAAAGGTGCTGAGGGCAACAGTGGCAGCAGGTAGCGCTGAGCAAGGATGTGTTTGGATGCAGCGTGAATTTGGGCCGCGCTTTCCGGATGAGCCAGAGCGCGTGAAAACGTCGACGGTTGCCCAGACCATCATGGCAACCCCTGCCGCCGCCGGGCCTAGTGAGCTCGTGGGAAGGACGAAAGCCGGATGAAGCGCGCGGCGGCTGCTGAGGTGATCGAAGCATTCAAAGATCGCGGCTTCACGCACCTCGGTCAGTCGCCGGCCGGTTGGTTTCGGCTCATCGGAAGCCTGACGGCTGCACAAGCAAATCAGGTTGTTTCCTGTGAGGTCCAGCTGGATCCCCGCTTTGCATCACTGCCCAAGATCCGTCTGCTGGCAAAGCCAGAAGGATTGCCGGCGGCAGTGCCTCATCTTGGGCCTGATGGAGCCCTTTGCTATCTAGCCCAAAACGCAGTAGTGCTAGACATCTTTGATCCAGTAGGCCAAATGCTGGCATGCCTAGGGCAGGCCGAAGTCGTGCTCGACAAGATACTGCTCGGTGAGCTCGTCGAGGACCTGGCTGAGGAGTTCTTCGCCTACTGGAGTCGATACAACTGCCACGTAGACATCGAGAGTGCGCAGCTTGGTGAGCATCAGTGCTTGGTTGGCGAAGCGCGCGGGAAAGCAATGCTGTGTATTACAGACGATGTAGAGCGAAGCGCCCGTAAATTGGCTGCGCTGGATTTCAAGATCACTAGCGAAAGCGTGCTGACCTTTCGGGTCAAAACAGATGCCCAGCCAAGACCGTGGGCGGGCGTGTGGCCGCCAAGCACGGTATCGGAGATGCTCAATTGGCAAAGCACGCTCGATCCACGCTGCCGACGAAAAATCCATGAGCGCATACAAGAGGGCTTCCGAAGAAAAGCGCTTCTCGTGCTTGTTCTTATCGAATCCCCGTTGCTCACGTACGGCATTGTGGTGCGCCTGCAAAAGGCTTTGGCGGATTCACACCTGAAGATTTTGAAATCTAAGAAGGGAAATAAGGCTAAATCAAGAAGACTGAGGCTTGCAGATCGGGGCGATCCAACGCTTCGGGCGCAAGCGCAGCCGCTTTGGTTGGTGCGGATCGACGATGGCTACATTGCACGTCGCAGCGCTCCAAACCTTACAACACTCGCAAAGCTGAACATCGCAGTTGCGGGCTGCGGGACGATTGGCGGGCACCTTGCGGACACGCTGCTTCGAATGGGCGCTGGAACGCTCGGTGGGCGCATGACACTGATCGATCCCGACGACTTCGGTGCGCAGAACATTGGACGGCATCGACTAGGGTTTTCCAGCATTGATGCCAACAAAGCATCAGCCTTGAGGGCGGAACTCGAGCACGTACTTCCAACCGCTAACTTACGGGCGCTTCCAGTCGACGTGCGCGAGGCGGAGCTTGGCGAGCTTGATTTGCTGATCGA
>JAYUIZ010000864.1:0-1282 GCA_043765595.1 Lysobacter sp.
CGCGCACATTGCCGGGCCAGCGGTGCGCGATCAGCGCGCGTTCCGCGTCGCTGTCGAGCGATTTGTCGGCAGGCAGGAAATGCCGCGCGAGGGGCAGGATGTCGTCGGGCCGCTGCATCAGCGATGGCAGGCGGACTTCGACCGCATTCAACCGATAGAAGAGGTCTTCGCGGAACTGGCCTGCGGCGATCAGCGCCGGCAGATCGGCGTTGGTCGCGCTGATCACGCGCACCTTCACTGCGCGCTCGCGGTTGCTGCCCAGGCGCTGGAACTGGCCGGTTTCCAGCACGCGCAGCAGTTTCACCTGGCCGGCGAGCGGCAGCGTGCCGATCTCGTCGAGGAATAACGTGCCGCCGTCAGCAGCTTCGAACTTGCCTTCCCGCGCGCGATTGGCGCCGGTGTAGGCGCCGGCCTCTGCGCCGAACAATTCGGCCTCGATCAGATCCGCCGGCAGCGCGCCGCAGTTCAGCGCGATGAACGGCCCGCTGCGCACGGAAGAATTTGCATGGACGATTTCGGCGAGTTTTTCCTTGCCGCTGCCATTGGGCCCGGTGATCAGCACAGGAAGATCGGAGCGTGCGACCTGACAGGCGAGGGCGAGCGTGGATTCGGTCAACGGATCGGCATGCACGAAGCCGCGGAGTTCGTATTCGTCCAGCGCTGCGCGACGACGACGGTCCCCTGCATTCCTGCTGGCAAGCTGCTGACGTGTCTGCGACAGCTCCAGCAGATTGTTGACCGTGACCATCAATTTGCCGTCGTCCCACGGCTTGGCGAGGTAATCGGCGGCGCCGGCTTTGACCAGTTCCACCGCGGCTTCCAGATGCGTCCATGCAGTGAGCAGGATCACCGGCAGATCCGGATGGTGCGCGCGGATCTCGCGGAACAGCGCAACGCCTTCCTCGCCGGAAGTAGTGTCGTCCTCGAAGTTCATGTCCTGCATCACCAGATCCACCGGCGACTGGCGCAAAGCGATCAGACCCGCTTCCGGACTGGCTGCGATGCGGGTGTCGATGTCGTGCAGCGAGAACAGCGTCTCCAGCGCGGTGGCGACAGCGGGGTTGTCGTCGATGACGAGGATCGTGGGCATGTGCGAAGCGTAACTCAGTGGGGTTGGAGAGCGTGAGGCGACGCGTTGGGGCTCGGCGATAGCGTGCGGCGGGAACTCATGATTTCTGTCATCCCGAACATCAGCGCAGCTGATGGAGGGATCTGCTTGTGCTTCTTGTCGCGCGAAGAAAAAGCAGATCCCTCCTCGGGCTGCGCCCTCGTTCGGGATGAC
>JAYUIZ010000865.1:0-1256 GCA_043765595.1 Lysobacter sp.
ACTAAGTTTTGCAGCTGGATTAACGAGGAAAGCTACCCCCTCGGCATGCACCAGTGGACTTTGCTACTCCCGTCGAAGCCTGTGCACCCCCGGGGAAGTCATACCACTGACCGCGCAAGTATGGGGGCGGGGGCGGGTGGGGGCAAGCGCGCCTGCTGCTGCGTGCTCAGTGCTGCGTGTTCATGCGTCGCGATTGTGCCGGCGCATCGTGCGCTGCTTCTCTCTGGCCCAGTCGCGGTCTTTGGCGGCGTCGCGCTTGTCGTGCTCCTGTTTGCCTTTGGCGAGGGCGATTTCCAGTTTCACTTTATTGCCTTTCCAGTACATCGCCGTCGGCACGATGGTGTAGCCGTCGCGCTGGACTTTGCCGATCAGCTGGTCAATCTCGCGCCGGTGCAGCAGCAGCTTGCGGGTGCGGCGGTCGTTGGCGATCACATGGGTGGAAGCCTGGATCAGCGGGGTGAACTGGGCACCGATCAGGAACAGCTCTCCGTGCTGGATCAGGGCGTAGCCATCGGTGATGTTGGCGCGGCCGGCGCGGATCGATTTCAGCTCCCAGCCCTGCAGGGATAGGCCGGCTTCGTGGCGCTGTTCCAGGTGGTATTCGTGCCTGGCGCGCTTGTTCAGGGCGATGGTCTTGGTGACCGGCGCGGCCTTGCCTGCCTTGTCGCCCGCCTTTGCCTTATCCTTTGCGACTTTCTGCTTGCTCATTGCGGCATTGTCCCTGAAGCGGGGCGGGCTGGCGAGTCGGGGCGAGCCATCTGTGAATCAGTCTGCGAGTCGAACGCCCCATGCCGGTCATCCAACGCTCCGCTCTGGTCGAACATTCCGCCGCGAAAATGTTCGCGCTGGTCAATGATATCGCCGCGTATCCGCGCCGTTTCGACTGGTGCGAAGCGGCGGAAGTGATGGAAGCGGACGACGCGCGGGTGGTGGCGCGGCTGGATCTGGGGCTGGGGGCGCTGAGCACCTGGTTCACCACCGAAAACACGCTCTCGCCGCCGCATCACATCGACATGGTGCTGCTCGACGGGCCATTCCGGAAGCTGAGCGGGCGCTGGCAGTTCCATGCGCTGGACAAGTGCGCCTGCAAGGTCACGCTGACCCTGGATTTCGAATCGAGCAACAAACTGCTGGGGCCGGCGTTCGCGCTGGGGTTCCAGAGCCTTGCGGACCGGATGGTCGACGATTTCGTGCGCGTGGCAGACCACGGGGAAGATTGAGCGATCCGCGGAGATGATGCGTATCGAAGTGATCCG
>JAYUIZ010000866.1:0-3649 GCA_043765595.1 Lysobacter sp.
AGCGTGCCCAGCCACGGCGCACCGCAGGGGATGGAACCGCGGATCACCATGTTCAAGCCGGCGAACGTGCTGTTGATGGCCCATGCGCCGGTGTCGGTCGTGCTGACGTTGATGCTCATGAACGTGCCGTTGCCGGTCGCGGAGCCGAACTGCACCCAACGATTGGCGAAGGTGCCGGCGGTGTTCACCACCAGCCAGTACTTGCCGGCGGGCAGCACCACATTCTGGCCGGCAGCGGCCAGATTCAGGCTGATGAAACCGCCTGCGGTTGAGACGCCAACGGCGGTCGGCGACGCGCTGTAAGTCCACACAGCCGCACCCGGCGCCGACTGCGGATTGCCCGCCGGCACGCCGGCTGCATCCGGATAGATGCTCCAACGAAGGCTGGTTGCAGCGCCCGGGAAAGCAAGCCCGCTGACCACGAAGCCTTCGGTCGAGATCGAGCTGAGCTGCGTCGCCCCGGTCAAGTCAAAATCGTCGGCCGAGAACTGCGCATTGTTGCCGGCGGTCGCCGGATCGCTGTAAACGATATTGCGGAAGCCGGAATTGATCGCCCCGCGCAGTGCGTTGTACACATCGGCGCTGCCGTTGCCGCTGGTGCTGGCGGTGTAGTTGAGGGTCGAACCACCCGTATTGCCGATGTTGAAGCTGGTGCTGCCGTTGTTGCCGGCGGCCACGCTGGCGGCGACCGAGGCCGGCAACGCGATGATCGGCGGCTGTACGGCCACGGCGATCGGCAGACGCAGCGTGGAAACCTCATTGCTGCCGGCACCGCTCTGGACAAGCTGCAGCACCGCTTCGCCGAGGTTCCAGCTGTTGTTGGCCGGCAGGGTTGAGCTGTTGACGGTGAAGGTGATCGCGCGGGATGCACCCGGCAGGATCCACGCCAGGGACGGGTTAGCCGTGCCCGGTACGCCGTTGATGCTGACGTTCCACAGACCGCCGCTCGTACCCGGATTGCGGAAGATACGGGTGAAGCTGCAGGTCGGTGGCGCGCAGCGGCCGTTGGCCATGCTGGCGAGATTCAAGGTCGCGGGATTGCCGCCGGTCGCAGGATTGGCGGCGTTGAAATTGGCGGTGATCTCGTTCAGCACCAGACCAGCCCGGATCGCACGTTCGATGCGCAGACGGCCGGAGCCGCGGGCAAAGGCGTTCGCCAAGGTGACCTGATCCTCGGTGTAGACCTGCGTAGTGGCGGTCATCATCAGTGCTGACTTGATTTCCGCAACGCTCCAGGCCGGGCGCGCCTGACGGATCAGCGCGGCAGCGCCAGCCTGGTGCGGCGACGCCATCGAGGTACCGCTGATCGTTCCGATCACCTGCTCGAAACCGGTGATCGAGGTCCCGGCCAGAGTCGCCAGGACGTCCACGCCCGGCGCGGTCACGTCGGGCTTGACCAAGTTGAAGGTCGCCGCCGGGCCACGCGAACTGAACGAGGCCAGCGCGTCAGCGACGTTCGGCAGACCAACGCCCGGGAACGAGATCTGCGCGGTGGTGGTGGTCGGGTTGGCTCCGCCGAACGTGGCCAGCGCGTTGCCGTCAGTCTGGCTCACGCTGAACACCGGGATGGTGGTGCCCGGCACGGACGGCAGGATGGTGCCGACCTGATTGTTGGCGATGATGACCGCGATGGCGCCAGCGGACGAGGCATTGTTGGTCTTCTCACTGAACGAGCAGGTGCCGCGACGGATCACAACGATCGCGCCCGTCAACGAACCCGCCGGGTACGGCGTGGCAATGCAGCCGTCGGCGGTACCGGCAATGCCGGGGCTCATGATGAGCCGCGTCGTGCCCGGGATCGTGGCCGAAAACGCAACGCCACCCGTACCGTTGTTGAGCACCACCGGCTGCAGATTTGCCGGAACCGGCGACGGGCCGGTCACCTGCATCAGCGTGCCGAACCCACCGCGGCCATGCTGGGAAGCAGCGGTCGTGGATGTCCACGGCTCAAGATGGCTGAGCGTATTTGCGGTCGGGCCGCTGTTGCCTGCCGAGGCGGCGACGAAGATACCGGCATCGGTCGCGCTGAGGAAAGCCAGCGAAGTCGCTTCGGTCCACGGCGAGACGCCGCCGCCGATCGAATAGTTGATGACATCCACGCCGTCGGCGATCGCCTGATTGATCGATGCCACGGTCGACACGTTCGGGCACAGGCCCTGACCGGTCGTGGTGTTGGTGTAGCAGGCGTCGTAGGCGATGATGTTGGCGCGCGGCGCAACGCCGGAGATGCGCAGCGACGCGCCATTGAACACCACGTTGCGGCGGTTGCCGACGGTGGTGGAGGCAGTGTGGCTGCCGTGGCCATTGGTATCGCCGAAACCGGGCTCTTCAGCAATGCTGGCGACGCCGCACTGGTTGGCCGGCGCGCCGCAGACAAAGTCGTAGCCGCCGATCAGCTTTTCGTTACAGCGACCAGCATCGACACCGCCCGAGGCGCAGGTGCCGAGATAGACGCCGGCACCCAAGGGATTGGCGTGGACATAGCCGTCGACCGGATCAGTCCCTGCGAACGACGGGCTGCCGAAATTGATACCGGAGTCGATCAAACCAGCGATGATGCCCTCGCCCTGTACGGCAGGCGCGCCGCCCGGCAGAGTGGCGCTACCGGCCCATGCGGCGGGGGCGCCGATCAGGGTCGGGCCGACGTCGGTTTCGAGAACATATTCGCGATATTCCTCGACCAGACGGACGCCGCCCATGCGCGAGACGCGCGCGGCTTCGGCGACGCTCATGTCGGTGACGATACCGTTGACCGCGTGCTGCATGCGGCGACGCACCTGCAGCGGACGCTGGATCATGCCGGACATCTGACGTTCCATCTGCCGCTGCTTGCCCTGCAAGTAGGAGACGTAGTTCAGCGCTTCGGGGCTGCGGCTGTCGAGACGCGAGGCGCCGTATGCACCCGATTTCCGCTGCGGCGCGGAAATGCCGGCAGTGCCGCCTTTATAAGTTGCCAGCGAATCTTCGCTGAAGAGGACGATATAGGTGGCGCGGCCGGTACGGCCTGCGGCCTTGACCGAAACCCCGGGGGCACGGATACCGGTGCCCGCGTTGAACGTCTCCATGGCTTGATTACGTTCCGCACGCGACGCCAGCGACAGCCGCGGCGTGTCGCGCACGGCACTGGTCTGCTGGGCAACGCGGTGCTCGCGTTCGAACCGTGCGGACAAGTATTGATAAGACGTGGCGCTGGCGGCCACGGCAATCGCGCACAAAGCGACGACGCCGCCCCACTTTTTCAGATTTGACATTTGGAGTTCCCCAGAGACTGATCGGCAAGCGAGTGTGTAAAAGTGCATCGCTTCGTGCGAAGGTAAGGGCTTCCATGAGTAGCCCACAACCGGTGATACCGTACTTCTAAGCTCTCCGAGTGTACTGCTTTGCGCAGCGCAACATCGAGACAATCTCGATACCAGCGGATCAGGCATGCACGGTGCTTGATCGCCAACGGGTCGTTATCGGCCGGCGTCCCGCTTCGCCTCGACCCATGGCCGGGCGCCAAAGCGAAACACCAATAGATACGTCGAGACCGCCCACGCCGATGCCGCCGCCCAGCCGGCGAGAATGTCGGACGGGTAATGCACGCCCAGATAGATCCGCGAGAACGCCACCGACACAGCGAACGACGCCACCAGGATTATCATCGGCC
>JAYUIZ010000867.1:0-3648 GCA_043765595.1 Lysobacter sp.
GTCAAGCGCATCATCAATGAGCCGACCGCGGCGGCGCTGGCCTATGGTCTGGACAAGGGTGATACCGGCAAAGACCGCAAGATTGCGGTCTACGATCTCGGCGGCGGCACCTTTGACGTGTCGATCATCGAAATCGCCAACGTTGACGGCGAGAAACAGTTCGAAGTGTTGGCCACCAACGGCGACACCTTCCTGGGCGGTGAAGATTTCGACAAGCGCGTGATCGATTATCTCGTCGAAGAATTTAATAAGGATCAAGGTATCGATCTGCGCAAGGATCCACTCGCGCTGCAGCGCCTGAAGGATTCGGCCGAGCGCGCCAAGATCGAATTGTCCACGTCGCAGCAGACCGAAGTGAATCTGCCGTACATCACCGCCGACGCGTCCGGTCCGAAACATCTCAATATCAAGCTCACCCGCGCCAAGCTGGAAGCGCTGGTCGAAGAACTTGTGAAGCGCACGATCGAGCCATGCCGTACCGCACTGAACGATGCCGGCCTGCGTGCCAGCGATATCAGCGAAGTGATCCTGGTCGGCGGTCAGACCCGCATGCCGAAAGTGCAGGCTGCCGTTACCGAGTTCTTCGGCAAAGAGCCGCGCAAAGACGTCAATCCAGACGAAGCGGTCGCCATCGGTGCTGCGATTCAGGGTGGCGTGCTGGCCGGCGACGTCAAGGACGTGCTGCTGCTCGACGTGACCCCGCTGTCGCTGGGTATCGAAGTGATGGGCGGCGAATTCAACAAGATCATCGAGAAGAACACCACCATCCCGACCAAGGCCACGCAGACCTATTCGACCGCGGCCGATAATCAAACTGCGGTGACGGTGCACGTGCTGCAGGGCGAGCGCGCGCAGGCGGCTTATAACAAGTCGTTGGCCCGCTTCGACTTGGCAGGTATCGAGCCGGCGCGGCGCGGCGAACCGCAGGTCGAAGTCACCTTCGATATCGATGCCAACGGCATTCTGCACGTCAGCGCCAAGGACAAGAAGACCGGCAAAGAGCAGAAGGTCGAGATCAAGGCCGGTTCGGGTCTGTCGGACGATGAGATTCAGCGCATGGTGCAGGACGCCGAATCGCATCGTGAAGACGACAAAAAGTTCCATGAGCTGGTGCAGGCCCGCAATCAGGCCGACGCGCTGATCCACGCCACCCGTACCGCCATCAAGGACAACGGCGACAAGCTGCCGGGCGAACTGATCGGTCGTGCCGAAGGCGCCATCGCCGAAGTCGAGACCGCGATGAAGGGTGACGACAAGGGCCAGATCGAGGCGAAGTCGAAGGCGCTGGAAGAAGTGGTGCAGGCGATGATGGGCGCCGCGGGTGCCGGCCCGCAGCCCGGCGGCGATGAAGGTCCGTCCGCGTCCTCGAAGCAGGATGATGTGGTCGATGCTGAGTTCACTGAGGTGAAGGACGACACCAAGCCCTGATCGGGTTGGCCGTGCAGGTCGAAAACCGGAAGAGCCGCGGCACGCCTCGGCTCTTCCGTCGTTTACGGTTCCGCCGCTTCGACCCGATCGCTCAGACCCAATCCGCTTTTTCCGTCCCGGACTTTGCCTTGAACGTTTTTCCACTCCAGCTGTGTGATTTCCGCCCATGAGCAAGCGCGATTACTACGAAGTCCTGGGCGTCGCCCGCAACGCGAACGAAGAAGAACTGAAAAAAGCGTATCGCCGTCTGGCGATGAAGCATCACCCGGACCGTAATCCGGACGATGCCGGCGCCGAGGCCGCCTTCAAGGAAGCGAAGGAAGCCTATGAAATGCTGTCCGACGCCAACAAGCGACGCGCCTACGACGCGCACGGCCACGCGGCGTTCCAGCAAGGCACGGGCGGTGGCGGCGGACAGAATCAGGCCGACATCAACGACATCTTCGGCGACATTTTTGGCAATATCTTCGGCGGAGGCAGCGGAGCACGCGGCCCGCGCCGCGGCGCCGACGTCGGCTATGTAATCGAACTCGATCTGGGGGACGCCGTCGCCGGGGTCGACAAACAGATCGAAATCCCAACGATGGCCGAGTGCAAACCCTGCAAGGGCAAAGGCTCGGAAGACGGCAAGGTGGACGCCTGCGCCACCTGCCAGGGCCGCGGCCAAGTCCGTTTCCAGCGCGGCATCTTCTCGATGCAGCAGCCGTGCCCGCACTGCGGCGGCACCGGCAAGCGCATCGTCAATCCGTGCAAGATCTGCCATGGCGCGGGCCGAGTGGAAGAAGAGAAAATACTCTCGGTGAAGATCCCGGCCGGCGTGGACAACGGCGACCGCATCCGCCTGTCGGGCGAAGGTGAGGCCGGCCCGGCCGGCGCGCCCGCGGGTGATCTCTACGTCGAAATCCGAGTGCGCGAGCACGCCATTTTCCAGCGCGACGGCGATGATCTTCACTGCGAAGTGCCGATCCGTTTTTCGCAGGCCGCGCTGGGCGACACCATTCGTGTGCCGACGCTGGGTGGCGAAGCCGAGATTAAGGTCCCGACCGAAACCCAGACCGGCAAGGTCTTCCGGCTGCGCGAGAAGGGCGTGAAATCGGTGCGCAGCCGCACCACCGGCGACCTCTACTGCCGCGTGGTGGTCGAAACCCCGGTCAATCTCAGCCCGCAGCAGCGGGACCTGCTGAAACAGTTTGAAGAGACCTTCATGGGCGAGGGCGCGCGTCGCCACTCGCCGCGCTCCAGCACCTTCATCGACGGCGTGAAGAGCTTCTGGGAGCGGATGACGTCGTAGAGCGGCGTTCAGACCGGCCCAGGAAGCATCCGAACGGCGACGACATCAGGGCCGTGCCCAAAGCCGACGAAAACGAGACGTTGGCATAACTGAAACAGCAGCCTGAAGGCCGTCCTGCCGGATTAGCCGATAGCGGCTTACGCGCTCATCGGTGTCCGGGATGTTGTTCTACCGCGCTTGGCTGGTTCCAGCCAGTCTGCGCCGCTTGTGGAATAGCGGTCGATCACCGTTTTCGCCAGCGCTGCATCGTCGAGCTGCGACGGATGGAATGAGGGTCGCGCGTAGGCCCATAGATGTTTGAGGGTGAGGCCCAGCATATGGTGGCCGCCGCCCAGATGATGCTGCAGTTGGCGCCACGTCGACCACCGCCACAGCCGTTTGTTCTGCGACAGGAATCGCAGCATGCCGAAGGTCAATACCGCGTAGAACAAGGGTGCGGTCAGCGCCAGGCCGAGCAGGCGTATCGCATGATTCGGCGCGACCGCCTGCAGCACATCGAACGACACTTGCTTGTGCTCGATCTCTTCGGCGAAATGCCATTCCAGCAGTGCGCGCACTTCCGGACAGGCCTCGGCGAGAATCTGCTGCGACAGGAATTCGTGGCCCATGTACGCATTGATGTGCTCAACGCAGCTCACCATGGACAGTCGTATCGACAGCGGCGCAATGCGTTCGACCATACGGAAGGTCAACCGGTCGACCGCGCGCTCGAAACCATGGAAGCGATAGCCCTGGAGCTCCAGCGTTCGCCAATAACGTTTGTGTGCGACGCCGTGTTCGGCCTCCTGATGGATGAAGGCCGCTGCGGCTTTGCGCAGCGCCGGATCGACGATCAGCGGCAGGCTTGCGCTGATCGTGCGCATGTAGAACGCTTCATTCGCGGGAACCAGAACGCTATAGGTATCGAGTGCGGCAGCGACGGCAGGCGA
>JAYUIZ010000868.1:0-3648 GCA_043765595.1 Lysobacter sp.
CTCCGCTCCGATCACCCAAGCCACCCAATTCCGCGCTGCCCCAATTTGATCCAAGAGAACGGTTTGCGTATTGTGGATTGCGCTCCACCATTCGGTGATTAAATTGGATGTCCAAAGCAGTCCCAAAAAAGCCGAAGCGCACGCCTCGGCTTTTTTGTTGTCCACAATATTGCTTCGAGATTCAACCAGCCAGCCGGCTGCTCAAATCCGTCACCCCAGCAGCTTCGGTACGGATTAGCTTTTGTAGGAGCGACGCAAGTCGCGAAGCCGCTTTTGTGGGAGCGACGCAAGTCGCGAAGCTTTCAGCCTATCAGCGGCGACGATGTTGGCAATCAGACCGATGGCACCGATGCAGCTCAGCGGGATTGCGATTGAAGCAGTCGCGGCAAGGTCGTCGGCTTCGCGACTTGCGTCGCTCCCACAACAGCTCGTATTTCTCGGACAACAGCTTGTGTTGCTCCCACAACAGCGGGTTTGCGGGTTGCCTTGCGCGTGCAGAGGCGGTTGTCAGCCGTCGTCGCGGAGCAATAACTCCAGCGGGTGGCGGAGTTGCCATTCCCTTCGCCCCGCACAGCGGGGAGAAGGTGGCCGAAGGCCGGATGAGGGGCGCTGTTCGCGATGAACCTCCTCCCCTGTCATGCCGAACACGGGCGCAGCTCGTGGAGGGATCTGCTGTTGTGGGAGCGACGCAAGTCGCGAAGCTTTCAGCCTATCAGCGGCGACGATGTTGGCAATCAGACCGATGGCAGCGATGCAGCGTAGCCGGATTGCGATTGAAGCGGTCGCGGCAAGGTCGCCGGCTTCGCGACTTGCGTCGCTCCCACAACAGCTTGTCTTTCTCGGACAACAGCTTTTGCTGCTCGCACAACAGCGGGTTTGCGGTTTGCATTGCGCGTGCAGAGGCGGTTGTCAGCCGTTGCCGCGGAGGACTAACTCCAGCGGGTGGCGGAGTTGCCATTCCCTTCGCCCCGCCCAGCGGGGAGAAGGTGGCCGAAGGCCGGATGAGGGGCGCTGTTCGCGATGACATCAAAAAACCGCCTGCAGGCCAGCGACAGCATCAATCCGCTACGCATCCACCGCAGCAGCCCCTATCATCGAACCCGATTCAGGCGGCCTCATCACGGGGCGCGCCGATGAACAGGAGAAGCTGCACGGATGACACCCGAAACCAAAGCACGGCAGTTGATCGACGCCAAGCTGGCCCAGGCCGGCTGGGTCGTGCAGGACATGAAGCAGCTGAATCCCGGCGCAGGGCTAGGCATTGCCGTGCGCGAATACCCCACCGACACCGGCCCGGCCGATTACGCGCTGTTCGTGAACCGCACCGCCGTGGGCATCATCGAAGCCAAGCGCGATGAGGCCGGCGAAAACATCACCATCGCCGAGCGGCAGTCGGAGCGCTACGCCAACGCCACCCTGAAATGGCGGAAGAACAACACGCCGCTGCCGTTTCTGTTCGAGGCCACCGGCCAGATCATCCGCTTCACCGATGGCCGCGACCCCGCGCCGCGTTCGCGCGAGATCTTCCACTTCTACACGCCCGCGCAGCTCGCCGAATGGCTGGCGCAGCCGGACACCCTGCGTCGCCGGCTCGCCGAGCAGATGCCCGCCCTGCCCGTCCGCAACCTGCGCGATTGCCAGATCAGCGCCGTCACCGGGCTGGAGCACTCATTGGCCGCCAATCGTCCGCGCGCGCTGGTGCACATGGCTACCGGCGCCGGCAAGACCTTCACCGCCATCACCGCCGCCTACCGGCTGCTGAAGTTTGGCGGCGCAAAACGCATCCTGTTTCTGGTCGATACCCGCAACCTGGGCAAGCAGGCGCATCAGGAATTCATGGCCTACACGCCGCCGGACGATGCCCGCAAGTTCACCGAGCTGTACAACGTGCAGCGGCTCGGTTCGCCGAACATCGACCCGCATGCGCAGGTCTGCATCAGCACCATCCAGCGCATGTATTCCATCCTCAGCGGCCAGCCCATTGACGACGCGGCCGAAGATGTCTCGCTCAACGAAGTGCGGCAGACCGGCAAGCAGCAGAAACTGGTGCACTACAACGCCGCCGTGCCGGTGGACATGTTCGACATCATCGTCATCGACGAATGTCACCGCAGCATCTACAACTTGTGGAAACAGGTGCTGGACTACTTCGACGCCTTCCTCATCGGCCTCACCGCCACCCCGGACAACCGCACATTCGGCTTCTTCAACCAGAACATCGTTGCCGAATACACCTACGAGCAATCGGTTGCCGATGGCGTCAACGTCGGCTACGACGTGTATGTGATCGACACCGAAATCACCGCCAAAGGGGCCTCGGTCGAAGCCAAGGAGTGGGTGGACCACCGCGACCGCCAGACCCGCAAGAAGCGCTGGGCCGAAACCGAAGACGACACCGTGTACACCGGCCAACAGCTGGACCGCGCCGTGGTCAACCCCAACCAGATCCGGCTGGTGGTCCAGGAGATGAAGCGCGCCGTGGAAACCGCTATCTTTCCCGGCCGCAGGGAAACACCCAAGACCCTGATCTTCGCCAAGACCGACAGCCACGCCGACGACATCATCCAGATCGTTCGCGAGGTCTACGGCCAGGGCAATGCGTTCTGCAAGAAAGTCACCTACAAATCAGAAGAAGACCCCGACAGCGTGCTCGCCAGTTTTCGCAACGACTACCACCCGCGTATCGCCGTCACCGTGGACATGATCGCCACCGGCACCGACGTGAAACCGCTGGAAGTGCTGCTGTTCATGCGCGACGTGCGCAGCCGCGGCTATTACGAACAGATGAAGGGCCGCGGCGTGCGCTCGCTTGACGCCGACGGCCTGCAGCGCGTATCCGCCAGCGCCGACGGCGGCAAACAGCGCTTCGTGCTGATCGATGCGGTGGGCGTGGAAAAGTCGCTGAAAACCGAAAGTCGGCCGCTGGAGAAACTGCCCACGCTCGCGCTGAGCAGCCTGCTGCAGGGCGTGGCCATCGGCCACCGCGATGACGACACCGTGCTTTCGCTCGCCAACCGGCTGCTGCGGCTGGCCAAACAGCTCGACGCCAAAGTGCTGACCCGCCTCGCCACGCAGGCCAACGGGGTGGGCGTCGGTGCGCTCTGCAAGGCGCTCATCGTCGCCCTCAACCCCGATGCCATCGTCCAGGACGCGCTGGCCACCGCGAAAACACAGGGCATTACCCGCGACGAAGACAGCCTCACCGCCGCCGAACTGCAGGCCGCGCGCGACGCCCGCGTCGCGGTGGCCTGCCTGCCGTTCGACAACCCCGATCTGCGCGACGCCATCGACAGCGCGCGTCGCGACCACGAGCAGTTGATCGACCACATCAATCCGGATCAGATCATTTTCAGCGGCTATTCCGAACAGGCCGAACAGGACGCGCAGCGCGTGATCCAGCGCTTCGCCGACTACATCGCCCAGCACAAGGACGAGATCGCCGCGCTGAGCTTTTTCTATCAGCAGCCGTATCAGCGCCGCGCGCTCACGTTCGAGATGATCGAAGACCTGCACGAGCGCCTGCGCAGCCCGCCGCTGCTGCTCACCACCGAGCGCCTGTGGGGCGCGTATGCGCGCGTGCAGGCCAGCCACGTGGCCGGCGCCGAACGCAAACGCCAGCTCACCGACCTCATCGCGCTGGTGCGCTTC
>JAYUIZ010000869.1:0-1278 GCA_043765595.1 Lysobacter sp.
GTTGCAGATGTTCCATGCCCTGACCGAAGAACGACTGCGCGAACGCGGGATTGCGTACCGGCGAATTCGGCAGATAGCCGTACAGACGTTCGAGCAGACGCGGACGCAGCGTCGACTGCGGCTGCCGCGCCCAGAACCGCCGCACCTTCGCTTCCTTGAAAAGATCGTAGCCGCCGAAGACTTCATCCGCGCCTTCGCCGGTCAGCACGACCTTGTAGCCGTGTTCGCGGACGCTGCCGGCAAGCAGCATCAGCGGCACCGGGGCAGTGCGCAACACTGGCGTTTCGGTGTGACGGATCAGTCGCGGGAACGCTTCACCGATGTCACGTCGGGTGCAGCGCAGGGTGGTGTGATCTGTGCCGAGATGTCGCACCATCGTCTGCTGGTAATCGCTTTCGTCGAACTCGCCGTCCTCGAACGCGACCGAGAACGTACGCACTGGCGTATCAGTGAAGCTGCGGATCATCGCGACGATGCCCGATGAATCGAGGCCGCCGCTGAGATACGCACCCACCGGCACGTCGGCGCGCAGCTGCAGGCGCACGGCATCGATCAGCAGTTCGCGCAGCTCGGCGGCCGCGGCGTCTACGCTCAGCGGATAGCGCGAGGGCGACGTGTCGGCGGCGTCGGGAAAGGTCCAGTCCCAGTACTGGCGCAGGGTTTCGCGGCCGTCGTGTTCGATCGCCAGCGTGTGCCCCGGCGGCAGGCTGTCGATGCCGCGATACACCGTATGCGGTTCGATCGGCGACCAGGTGGCGAAGGTTTCGGCGATGCCCAGCGGATCCAGCGCGGCGCACTGCGGCAGCACCGAGAGCAGGGCTTTGGTTTCGGAAGCGAACCACACCCGGCCGCCGCTGCGCGCAAGGTACAGCGGCCGGATGCCGGCGCGGTCGCGCGCCAGCACCAGCCTGCGGCGCTCGCTGTCCCACAGCGCGATCGCGAACTGGCCGTTGAGGCTTTCGACGAAACGGTCGCCGTCGCGGTCGTACAGATGCACGATCACTTCGGTATCGGAACGGGTATAAAAGATGCGGCCTTCGGCTTCGAGTTCGCGGCGTAGTTCAACGTAGTTGAAGATTTCGCCGTTGAACACGGTCCACACCGTGCCGCGCGGGTTGCGGATGGGCTGGTCGCCGGTGGCCAGATCGATGATCGACAGCCGCGCGTGCGCCAGGCCGATGCCGTCCTCGACGTGGTAGCCGTACCCGTCCGGCCCGCGATGCGCCAGGGTGTGGATCATCCGCTGCAGGAGGGTATGCGCGGTGTCCGCGACGATCT
>JAYUIZ010000870.1:0-3646 GCA_043765595.1 Lysobacter sp.
CGGCCGACTGAAGGTCGACGGGCCTGAATATCACGCCTTGGCGATGGACGCACTCTCGCGGCTGGACTCCATCGGCATGCTCGCTCCGCAGCGCCCTCAAGAGCCCGCACCTCCCCCTGAGGCCAAGGTCGCTGAAGCCATCTCGATGGGCAAAGCGCGTGACGCCTGGCTGAAGTCCATGGAGGCGAGCACCTCCAAGAAGACCTTGAGCATCAAGTCGGCCGCAATCGAGAGCCTCACCAGCTTCATTGGGGAAAGCCGGCAGTTGCATACGGTCAATCGACCGGATCTGGCACGCTGGTATCAGCTCTTGCGTGACCAGGACATTGCGACCCCGACGCTCACCAACAAGCAGTCTTACATCGGTGGCAAAAGGGGATTCTTTGCCTGGGCCATGGCTTCGGGCCACTACCCCGCCGGAGACAATCCAGCCCAAGGGCACGTGTCTTACACCGCCAACGAAAAACGCAAACGGCGCAAGTTCGGCTTCAGGGCTTTCACGCAAGAGCAAGTCCAAACGCTCTTCCACCCTGCGGCGTTTGCCAAGCTCTCTTTTCATGCGCGGTGGGCGATCTTGCTTGGACTCTATACAGGGGCGCGTGTATCAGAGATTGGGCAGCTGAGGGTCCTCGACATCGTCGAACTGGACGGAATCCCTTGTCTCCAGTTGACTGAAGAGGGCGACAACCAGAGCCTCAAGACGGACCTCAGTCGGAGACTCGTGCCCCTTCACCCACACCTTGTAGAGCTTGGATTTCTCAAGCACGTTAAGACCTTGGTCACGGCCAACGAGTGGCAGTTGTTTCCCAAGGGGAAAGCGACCGCGATCAACGGTCGAGGAAACTGGATCACAAAAGCGTTTGGACCCTACCTGCAAACCACGGGAAATAGCTGGACGCCTGCAAAACGTGGCTTCCATTCGTTGAGGAAGACGGTCATCTAGGAGATGCAAGGTGGCGGCGTCGCTTCGGAGATGAGAGCGCAGATCGTGGGGCATGAACTCGACGACGAACACCACGCCGTCTATAGCCGGGATTTCACCCCCGCCGAGAAGCTGCTGGGTGCGGGCGAAGGAAAGTTTCGGTCCGCGGGCTTAGGGGTGTTGAACTACGGGTTAGACCTGAAGGCTCTCGCTGAGGTGTTGGCAAATCCAACCAGGACAAGAAAGGAACGCGCTCGCCCCGCGGGCAAAGTCGCTTTTTTATGAACATCTTCCTGCTACATTTCGCGAAGCATCAGATTTGTGAAGAAGTTGTTGGTTTTAACTCTTGCGATAACTGCAAATGCTGTTTCGATAAATGCTCCCCTAAGCGCAAGGAGCGCAAACATGCAACAGCTAGAACCAAAGTTGGAAATCGCTAGTCGTCTCTTGAGTGGAATCATTTCTCAGGACCGCAATCGAACACTCCCCGATCGGTCTGATGATATCCGTCATTCGCTGGAGGTAGCCGTGGAACTCATTCGACAAAGTGATGAACAAAGCCCACCGGACCTTGATCTGACGCTCCGCCCTCCTCTGTCCATCAAAACACGTGAAGCGCTAATTGAGCGGGAGCAGGTTTCGCTCGATGAGTTGCGCAGCGATCGGAAACGGCAGACGCCAGCGCGCGCATCGGATTTGGTCAAAGGCCCAAACCTGCACTAGCGTGGTGGCGCGGTGCCAAGGGGGAACCGCGCCAATGTTGACTTTAAGCCCCGCCTCCGGCGGGGCTTCTTCATTTCATCTTCGGCATTTTCCGGCTTCTGCCTGCTGTCGCAGCTGGGTCGATTAAGGGCAAGAGCTCGGCCTCTGACTCTTGGGCAGCAGCAGGTGCTAGCAACGCTCCTACTGCTCCATCAGATTCGATGGGATAGCGCTTCAGAATGTCGACACTCCACTCTTCCAACGTGGCAGCACACACGCGCGTCTGGGCTAGGTAGGCTTGTTCCGCGTCATAGCCGGTCGCTTGGCGTGCGTCTCGCACAGCTTTTGTTCGTGCCTCAACTTCCGCCAACCGGCGCGTCCTTCGTTTCGCCCACTCCTGCCGCGACCACAAGGCCGGGCGTGGATGCTCTGCATCGAAGTGCTCTAAAGCTCGGTGCGCTTGATGCAACAACGTCTCGGCACGCTTGGCGGCTGCTTTCCGACGCGCGAGCCTGGAGACATCGTGCTTAAGCTTCTTCAGGCGTCTAACCAGCTCGCGGACGTAAACCGCAAATGGGGCATCCCGAACGAATGACCCCAGAAGTTTGGCGCGATGCCGTATCACCCGCTTGGTGGCCTCCAAGGCATGGTCCACCGAAGCAACGGAGCCCTCTTCCCATAAGCGCGCCGCTTCCTCCAACGCGACGGTGGCTGCACGCTTTCGCCCAACATGTGTAGCCAAGATCTGAGAATCGTCTTCTGCCGGCCTGACTCGCAGGCCTCGCACGATTCGGATTTCGCTTTCGCTCCGCGAAGGGGCCGAAGCGGCGGCATTGCTCCGCTCGCGGCGCGCGTGCTCCTGGTCGTGACCGTCCGGGACAGGCATCGCTCGCCCTTGCTGCTCGAACTGGGCCAGGAGTGCTTCGAAATGCGCATCATTGCTATGAGCGATGTCCAGATTCGCCTGGGCGCGCTCCGTGTCTTGACCTCGCCGCTGCAGGGCGGTGGCATCTTTGCCGATGTGCTGGGACGTCTGGCGCGTGAGTGCAATCGCCGCCGGCACGTCGCCGCGCGCCAGAGCAGCGTCGGCTTGCGCTTCAAGACTGCGGTGGTCTACCCGTGCGTCTATTTGGGCTGCCTTGAGATGCGCGTTAATGGTGGTCGCCACCATTTCGCGCGTCCATTCGACCTCGATTCTGCCGGATGCCCCGCCATCGAGTTCGCGCGTTTTGTCGTTGAGTCCCTCGCTGTCGATGCGGCGCGTGGTCGCCAGGATGTGCGCGTGATAGTTCAAGCCGTCCGACGTGTCGGGCGCATGAATGCTGGCTTGAACGGCGAATCCGTAGCGTTCTACCAGCGCATGGGCTAGCGCCGACACCAGTTCGGAGCGCTGCACATCGTCCAACTCGTGCGGCAGTGCGATTTCAAACTCGCGCGCTACGGTCGCGTCTTTACGCCGCTCGGCCGCCTCGGCCGCCACCCATAGTTGGGAGGGCACGAAAGCCCAATCGGGGGCTTCGTCTGGCGCAACGCAACACGTTTCGACAACGCCGCCTCGCCGGCGATAGTCGTGCCGTGTGCCGCGCTCGTCGATGAGCAGAAGCCCGGCGCGATAAGCTGCGGCGGCAATTGACGAGTGTTCCTTGGCTCTGCTGAAGGTTTTGATGCGCGTGTGATAGATCGCCATGTCTTTGCTCCTTGTGGACCGTGCGAGCTTCTTTATGCATTGGCATTTCGCTTTGGCAAGCGACGTTTCGTAGGTTCTAACGTCGGGACGAGCGCTTATTCATTTGAGGTTCCAGAGGCAAAGCCGAGGGCGCACGCATTACCGTAGGTAATGCCTAAGTGCGCTCTTCGCTCGTTTTCTTTTGCTCTATTTTTTAGGCTTTAAGTGTTTGCGATCAAAAAAATTCGGCAGTGTCACCGAAGTTGACGACACGGGATTCTTTGATTGAATCGATTCATCACCATCGACATGAAGCGAGGATTCCATGGAACTCAATACGCACCTCCACGAACGCA
>JAYUIZ010000871.1:0-1165 GCA_043765595.1 Lysobacter sp.
GCCCACTACGATCTGGGCAATGAATTCTTCAGCCTGTTCCTGTCGCCGGATCTGATGTACTCCTCGGGCGTCTGGGCCTACGACGGCAATGCACTGGACAGCGACAGTCTCGAACTCGCCTCCACCCGCAAGCTCGACCGCATCTGCCGCAAACTCGATCTCAAGCCGGGCGATCACGTCGTCGAGATCGGCACCGGCTGGGGCGGCTTCGCGGTGCATGCCGCGCAGCATTATGGCTGCCGTGTCACCACCACGACCATCTCCAAGGAACAACATGCGCTCGCCGCGCAGCGCGTGGTCGAAGCCGGTCTCGAAGACCGGGTGACGCTGCTGCTGGAGGATTATCGCGACCTCACCGGCACCTACGACAAACTGGTGTCGATCGAAATGATCGAAGCCATCGGCGCGCAATATCTCGATACCTACTTCGCCAAGATCGGTTCGCTGTTGAAGCCCGACGGTCTGGCGTTGATCCAGGCGATCACCATCGAGGACCATCGCTACGAACAGGCGCTGCATTCGGTGGATTTCATCAAACGCCACGTGTTTCCCGGCAGTTTCATTCCCTCCATCGCAGCCATGGTCGCCGCCAAGGGGCGCGCCAGCGATCTCGCCCTCACTCAGCTCGAAGATTTCGGGCTGTCGTATGCGCGAACCCTCGAAGCCTGGCGACACCGCTTCGTCGCCGCGCTGCCGCAGGTGCGTGCGCAGGGTTTCGACGAACGCTTCATCGCGATGTGGGACTTCTATCTTGCCTATTGCGAAGGCGGCTTCCGCGAGCGCTCCATCGGCGTCGCGCAGCTGTTGATGGCGAAACCCGGCCACCGCGCGCCCGCGCCGATGCCGGAATTCGTGGCCCGCAGCGTACTGCAGGCATGAACGTCTGGGCCAACGCCATCGGCTACCAGATCGTCTGGTTCAGCGCGGTGATCGGCGCGGGGCGCGGGCTGTGGTGGCCCGGCGTGTCCGCCGCGGCCGTGTTCGTTTTGCTGCATCTCGCACTGTGCCGACAGACGCCAGCGCAGCGTGCAGTCGATGTGCGGCTGATGCTGGTGGCTCTGCTGTGCGGTCTGATCATGGACGGTGGACTGGCACGATCGGGTCTAGCCGACTATGCGGCCGATCCGCTGGCGCTGTCTTCCGGCGCTCCGCCGCTGTGGATCTT
>JAYUIZ010000872.1:0-3630 GCA_043765595.1 Lysobacter sp.
GGCGCGACTTGCTACAAGGTCGCGACGTTTTCGGCGCCATGTTTTCATTGTTCCCGTCACGCCTTCCATCGACAGCAACACTCTTCAAGACGATACCGACACATGGCGATCGACGATCTCCTCGACGAACACGAACAAAGCGAACGCGTCCGCGACTGGCTGCGCAGCAATGCTGCCGGCCTCATCGGCGGCGTGGCACTGGGTCTGGGCTCGATCTATGGCTGGTACTGGTGGCAGGATCAGGGCGAAGCCAAGCGTCTCAAGGCCAGCGACGATTATCAGGCAGTGGTGGAACAGGTCCAGGCCGGCAAGCTGAAGGAAGCTCAGGCCAAGGCGTCCGTTCTGAAGGACACGCCGTTCGCAGCGCTCGCAGCGCTGGATCTGGCCAAGGCCCATGCGGACGGCGGCAAGCGCGATGATGCCATCGCCGCGCTGCGTGGCATTAAGACCGAGGACACCGCGATCGCGGCAGTGGTTTCGCAGCGTTTGGCGCGCTTGCTCATTGATGCTGGCAAGAGCGAAGAAGCCCTGACGCTGTTGACGAGCATCAACGATCCGGTCGCGCATGAAGTGCGCGGCGATGCCCTGTTCGCCCTGGGCCGCAAGGATCAGGCGCGCGATGCCTACAGCAAGGCCTTGGCGCAGCTTGATGTCGCCGCACCGCAGCGTCGTCTGGTCGAATTGAAACTTTCGCAAGCCGGCGGCACCCCGCCGAAACCCGATGCCGCGTCCTGAACGCATCGAATCAAGCCCGTCAAATTGAGCAGGTCCCATTGAGCACGTCATTGAGCACGTCGAACCCGATGAATCTCCACAAGAATCCGCGCAGTTCCGCATTGCTGAGCATCGTACTGCTCGCCGCCGTGGTTGCGCTGTCCGGCTGCAGCACGGTCAAAGGCTGGTTCACCCTCGACGACAGCGGCAAGAACGCCGCCAACAAGCCGAATGAACTCACCGAATTCGTACCTTCAGCGACCGTCTCCCGGTTGTGGACTGCGAAAGCCGGCAGCGGTGAAGACGGACTTGGCCTGTTGCAGGCACCGACCATCGCCGATGGCCGTGTCTACGCCGCCGCGGTGGAAGGCGGTGTCCGCGCCTTCGATCTGCAGACCGGCGCGACGATCTGGCATTACAAGAGCGAGCTGTCCTTGTCCGGCGGCCCGGGTGCCGGCGAAGGCCTGGTCCTGGTCGGCAGCCTCGACGGCGACGTGATCGCACTCGATGCCGCGACCGGCGCCGAGAAGTGGAAAGCCAAAGTCCCGAACGAAGTCATCGCCGCGCCTGTCGCTGGTCAGAACACCGTGCTGGTTCGTTCAAACGATGGCCGCATCACCGCTTTCGATGCCACCAGCGGCGAGCGTCGCTGGTTCTGGAATCACGATCTGCCGTCGCTGTCGGTACGCGGTAACGACGCGCCGGTGCTGGGTCCGGGCTTCGTCTTCGTCGGCAACGACGACGGTACGCTCACGGCGCTGTCGCTGGTCGACGGTCGCCAGTTGTGGGACCAGATCGTCGGCCAGCCCGACGGCCGTACCGAGCTGGATCGCATGGCCGACGTCGATGGCACGCCCTCCCTCGACGGCACCACGCTGTTCGCGAGCAGTTACAAGAAGCAGACCATGGCTGTCGACGCTCCTAGCGGCAAGCCGCTGTGGTCGCAGGACCACGGCGGCGTCGGTCGCGTCGGTGTCGCCAGCGATCGCGTGATCGTGGCCGATCCCAGCGGCGTGGTGTGGGCCCTGGACAAGGCTGGCGGCTCGTCGCTGTGGCAGCAGGCCGGGCTTGCCCGTCGCAATCTGTCCGGAGCAGCGGTGCAGGGCGAGTTCGCGGTGGTCGGCGACTTTGAAGGCTATCTGCACTGGCTGCGCCTGGACAATGGCGATCTGGGCGCCCGCGTGCGCGCAGGCCGCGATCCAGTGCGCGCCGCGCCAATCGTCGTCGACGGCATCCTGATCGTGCAAACCGCCGGTGGCAACATCAGTGCCTACCGCCTGCAGTAAGCCATCGCGCTGACAGCCTCCTGCGGCCCCGGGTAGTCCAACTCCCCGGGGTCGCGCGTTTCAAACATACCAATCCGCGTCTGCATTTCCGGATTTCCATCCCTAACTTCAGATTCCGATGCCATGCTGCCCCTCGTTGCTCTGGTAGGTCGTCCAAATGTCGGCAAATCGACGCTATTCAATGAGTTGACCCGCACCCGCGACGCATTGGTCCACGATGAGCCGGGCGTCACCCGCGACCGCAATTACGGCGTCTGCCGTCTGGTGGAAGGCCGTACGTTCGCGATCGTCGACACCGGCGGTATCGCTGGCGAAAGCACGCATCTGGAAAACGCAGGACTGGCCGGCGCGACTGCGCGGCAGTCCCGCGCCGCGGCCGAAGAAGCCGATCTGGTGCTGTTCGTCGTCGATGGCCGCGAAGGCCCGTCGTCGTTGGACGACGAAATCCTGCGCTGGCTGCGCAAGACCGCGCGCCCGGTGGTGCTGGTGGTCAACAAGACCGATGGCATCGACGCCCGCGCCGCACTGGCCGAGTTCGCGCGCTACGGCATCGCCGATGTCATGGCGATCTCGTCCGCGCATCGGCAAGGCATCGATCATCTGCTCGACGATGTGATGGCGCGTCTGCCCGACGAGGGCGATGCAGAAATTCTCGACAACGATCCCGACCGCGTGCGCATCGCTTTCGTCGGCCGTCCGAATGTCGGCAAGTCCACGCTGGTGAACCGTATTCTCGGCGAAGAGCGGATGATCGCTTCCGAAGTGCCCGGCACCACCCGCGATTCGATCGCGGTGGATCTGGAGCGCGACGGCCGCAAATACCGTTTGATCGATACCGCCGGCATCCGCCGCAAGGCGCGGGTGGAGGAAGCGGTCGAGAAGTTCTCGATCGTGAAGACCCTGCAAGCCATCGAACACTGCCAGGTTGCGGTGATCATGCTCGACGCCACCGAAGGCGTGACCGATCAGGACGCCAGCGTGCTGGGCGCGGTGCTCGACGCCGGCCGCGCGCTGGTCGTCGCCGTGAACAAGTGGGATGGCCTGTCGCAGTACCAGCGCGATCAGACCGACGGCCTGCTGTCGCGCAAGCTCACGTTCGTGAGCTGGGCCGAAGCGGTGCACATCAGCGCCAAGCACGGCTCCGGCCTGCGCGAGCTGTTCGGCGCGATCCATCGCGCCCATCACTCGGCGACGCGTCAGTTCAGTACGTCCGAAGTCACCGTGGCGATGGAAGTCGCCTACGAAACCAATCCGCCGCCGGCGATCCGCGGCCACGTCTCGAAGATGCGCTTCGCGCACCCGGGCGGCGACATGCCGCCGACCTTCGTTGTCCACGGCTCGCGCCTGCGCAGCCTGCCGGAAAGCTATCGCCGTTATCTGGAAAACTTCTTCCGCAAGCGTTTCAAGCTGGTCGGCACCCCGGTGCGTTTCGTCTTCAAGGAAGGCGAGAACCCGTACAAAGACAAGAAGAATGTCCTGACCGAAGGCCAGCAAGCCAAGCGCCGCCGTTTGATGCGGCATGTGAAGAAGAACAAGTAATCGGTCATTCGTAATTCGCGAACGTCAAGTCATTGTCATCCCGAATGCGCGCTCCATGCGGATGAGGGATCTGTTTTCAATGAGTGATCAA
>JAYUIZ010000873.1:0-1270 GCA_043765595.1 Lysobacter sp.
GACCAATAACCCCATTCAATGGGACATGGGCTATTTCGACAATCTGTTTGGCTACGAGTGGGAGCTGACCAAGAGCCCCGCTGGCGCGCACCAGTGGACACCGAAAGGCACAACCGCAGCGGGAACCGTGCCAGATGCGCATGATTCAAGCCGACGCCACGCCCCGATGATGACCACGGCCGACATGGCGATGCGCATGGACCCGGCCTACGAGAAGGTCTCGCGCGACTTCCTGGCCAACCCCGCCAAGTTCGCCGACGCCTTCGCCCGCGCCTGGTTCAAGCTCACCCATCGCGACATGGGCCCGCGCGTGCGCTATCTCGGCAAGTTCGTGCCGTCCGAAGAACTGATCTGGCAGGACCCGGTGCCGGCCGTCGATCATCCGCTGGTGGATGCCAATGATGTGGCCGCGCTGAAAGCCAAGGTGCACGCTTCGGGCCTTACCGTGTCGCAACTGGTCTCGACCGCTTGGGCATCGGCATCGACGTTCCGCGGCAGCGACAAGCGCGGCGGCGCCAACGGTGCGCGCGTCCGCCTCGCGCCGCAGAAGGACTGGGACGCCAACCAGCCCGCGCAGTTGGCCAAAGTGCTGGGCGTTCTGGAAGGCATCAAGCGCGACTTCGACGCCAGCGCACGCGGCGGCAAGAAGGTATCGCTGGCCGATCTGATCGTCATCGCCGGTAACGCAGCGGTCGAAGCGGCTGCGAAGAAAGGCGGACACGACGTGACCGTACCGTTCTCGCCGGGCCGCACCGACGCCACCGAAGCGCAGACCGACGCCGATTCGTTCGCGCCGCTGGAACCGAAGGTCGATGGCTTCCGCAATTACACCGCGAAAGGCTTCGAAGGTTCCGACGCGGAGATGCTGATCGACCGGGCAAACCTGCTGACCCTGAGTGCGCCGGAGATGACCGTGCTGGTGGGCGGCCTGCGTGCGCTCGACGCCAATGTCGGCGGCGTAAAACACGGCGTGTTCACGCAGCGCCCGGGCAGACTGGGCAACGACTTCTTCGTCAATCTGCTGGACATGCGCACGAAGTGGAAGCGCTCCGAAACCGATACGCACGTGATCGAAGGCCACGACCGCAGCAGCGGCGAACTGAAGTGGACCGGCACGGTGTCGGATCTGGTGTTCGGCTCGAACTCGCAGTTACGTGCGCTTGCCGAGGTCTACGCCGCGCAAGATGCGCAGAAGATGTTCGTCGATCACTTCGTGGCCGCGTGGACCAAGGTGATGAACCTGGATCGCTTCGACCTGCGTTGATCGTTC
>JAYUIZ010000874.1:0-3630 GCA_043765595.1 Lysobacter sp.
CGATCAGCGCCAGCAGCTCGGCTTCGGAGGTGCTAGCCGGCAGGTCGTGGTCCAGCGCGCGGATGCCGACCTTCTCCGCCGCCCGGCGCTTGTTGCGCACATACGACTGCGAGGCCGGATCGCTGCCGACCAGCACCACCGCCAGCCCGGGACGCAGCTTGCCGGCGGCGACGCGCGCATCGACCAGCACTTTCAGGTCGTCCAGCAGAAGGTCGGCGATGCGTTTGCCGTCGAGAATCTTGGCGGTCATGAAGTTCGATCAGGATGACAGGACATCTTATTATCCCCGATTGTCCCTACCGATAAGCCCGCCATGGACCCGCAGACCACCACCGAACTCGAAGCCGCCGCCTTCAGCCGCCTGCGCGATCACCTCATGCACCAGCGCAGCGATGTGCAGAACATCGACCTGATGATCCTTGCGGGCTTCTGCCGCAACTGCCTGTCCGACTGGTACCGCGAAGCGGCGGTCGACCGCGGTGTGGACATGACCAAGGACGCAGCCCGCGAGGCGATCTACGGCATGCCGTTCGCCGAATGGAAGGCGAAACACCAGCAGGAGGCGACGCCGGAGCAGCTAGCCGCATTCGCGGCGGCCCAGAAGCGGCATGCGTAGTTTCCTGGTGATCGCGACGGTCTTGGCCGTGCTGGCCTATGCCGGCGCGTGCTGGTTCCTGCACGCGCGGCAGCGGCAGATGATCTACTACGGCTGGACCACGACCGCCGACGCCGCGGGCACGGATTTTGAGCTCAAGCGCCCCGACGCCGTGCTGCGCGGCTGGGTCGTGAATCCGGACAAACCTGCGCCCATCCTCTATTTCGGCGGCAATGCCGAGCGCGTCGAAGCCAATCGAGATGCGTTGTCGCGGATGTTTCCCGATCGCAGCGTGTATCTGGTCGCCTATCGCGGCTATGGCGCCAGCAGCGGCGAACCTAGCGAGCCCGCACTGGTGGCCGACGCGCTGGCCGTCTTCGATGAAGTGCAGCGCCGACATTCCGGCGAAGGGGTTGGCGTGATCGGCCGCAGCCTCGGCAGCGGCATCGCCAGTCAGGTCGCGGGCCAGCGTCCGGTGGAACGGCTGGCGCTGATCACGCCGTTCGACAGCATGGTCTCCACCGCGCAGTCGCACTATCCAATCTTTCCGGCAAGCTGGCTGCTGACCGAGCGCTACGAATCGACAACAGCGCTGCGCGCATACCGCAAGCCTGTGCTGATTGTGCACGGCGGTCGCGACGAGATCGTGCCGGAAGCGAACACGCTGCGGCTGATCGCCTCCCTGTCGACGAAACCCCACATCGTGCGCATCGCCGCGGCAGACCATAACGACATCGCCGGTCACCCGGAATACAGCGCCGCATTGACTGCATTCATGCGCTGACGGAGCCAACGAAACCGTGACGGGATCAATGCGGCGTCGCGCGGCGTCACAGCGTCAGGCTTTCCCGCCCTGCCACCATGACGGGCAGCACTGCGAACATAGATGACAACTGCAGCAATCTGCGGTCGTTCGTGGCCCACTTGAACAGCGTCAGTTCGACCAGCCCCAGCGTCTTGGCCACCAAATTTGGTCACCCTCGACCAGTCGCGCCGCTTATTGCTTGAACTCGAGCGTATGGCGCGACCGCGCTGTCTTGGCCATGTCGTTCTCCCTGCATAGATTGAATCACGTGGCAACGGATACGTTTCTCGAGGGCAAGGTCACTGCCATGCGACTCACTTGACCCGCTGCTTCTCCAACTTGCGCGCCAGCGTGCGCCGGTGCAGGCCCAGGCGGCGCGCGGCTTCAGAAATATTAAAGCCGGTTTCGGCAAGTGTTTCGTGGATATGCTCCCACTCCAGGGTCTTGATCGAGGTCTTGCGGCCTGTGAGTTCGACATCCGCGTTGCCGATGGCGCGCTGGAATGCGGCTTCGATGTCGTCGGTGTTGGACGGTTTGGCGAGGTAGTGGCGGGCGCCGAGTTTGATGGCTTCGACCGCTGTAGCAATGCTGGCGTATCCGGTCAACACCACCATGATCATGTCGGGGTCGTGCTCATGTAGCACCTGCACGCAGGACAGTCCTGATGAATTGCCGGCGAGTTTGAGGTCGACCACGGCGTGGGTAGGCGCGAACGTCTCCAGCAATGCCGCCAGCCCGTCTTCTCCGGTCAGGTGGCGCACCGTGTAGCCTCTGCGCTCGAACGAACGCACCAGCGTGCGCGCGAAGGCGGCGTCGTCCTCGAGGATCAGAAGATTGCGTTCATTCGTCATCGTCGTGTGCCTCATCGTCGCGTGCCTCAATGGCAATCGCCGAAAGCGGCAGGCTCAGGGTCACCATGGTGCCGCCCTGGGGCCGATTGTGCGCCGTCAAGCTGCCGCCCAGCGTGCGCGCGACGTTGACCGACAGGAACAGTCCCAGTCCGCCGCCGGGCCGGCCCTTGGTCGAGTTGTAAGGCGTGCCCAGCCGATCAAGCACGTCCGGTGCGAATCCGGGGCCAGCATCGCTGATATCGATGACCAGATCGCCATCCCGGCAATCGGCATCGAGCGATACCCACCCAGGCGAGACTTCGAGTGCGTTGTCCAGCACATTGAAGACCATCTGCCGCAGTCCCGTATCCGAAACGATGCGGGGGTTGTCGGCGCATCGTCGCGTGTAGCGGAATTCGGCGGCGTTGCGCAGCGTGCGCCACTCCTCGGCCATATCGTCCAGCAGCGCATGCAGGGTGGTCTGCACCGGCGATTCGCCGCGGGTCTTGCCCGCCGCCAGCAGAATATTGGTGACGATGGATTTGCAGCGCGCCACCTGCATTTGCATTTCCTCGACGTCGTGCGCCAGCTCGGCATCCGACGCAAACGAAGGCAGATGCCGCCAATCGCCCAGGATGACCGAAAGCGTCGACAGCGGCGTGCCCAGTTCGTGCGCCGCGCCCGACGCGAGCAGGCCCATGCGCACGATGTGTTCCTCCTCGGCGGCGCGCTGGCGGAGTTCGGCCAGGCGGGCGTCGCGTTCGCGCAGGATGCCGCCGATACGGCCGATGAACACCACCAGCAGCGCGTCCAGCAGCAGGAAGCAGATCAACAGCCCCTGCACGTAATGGTCGGCCATGCCCGCGCCGGGATGCGCGTCGATGGTGATCGGCGTCGGCAGCATGGTCAGCGCGGCGACGCAGAGGCCGGTCGCAGCCGCAAGGATCCAACTGGCTGACGAACGCAGCAGAACCGTGCCCAGTGCCACCTGCAGCAGGAAGAGGAAAACGAAGGGATTGGTGATGCCGCCGCTGAGATACAACTGCAGGGTCAGCGATGCCACATCAACCAGCAGCCCGGCCAGCAGCGCCGCGTTCGAGACCTGCACCCGCTTCCGCCACCATACATGGCTGGCGAGGTTGAAGGCCGACAGCGCGACCAGCACGCACAGCATCGAATGCAGGGGCAGCGCGATGCCGATCCCGTAATGCACCACCAGGATCGTGATGAGCTGCCCGACCACCGCAATCCAGCGCAACTGGATCAACTGCTGCATGTTGCGCAGACCGGTGCGGTCGTGCGACGCGACGTTGTCCCGGCTCCGTCGAGGGGACGAGGCGCGGGTTTGCGTCATCTGGGATGGGTCCTGCATGGCGCGTAGCCTCCTCGTTCGCGACGAT
>JAYUIZ010000875.1:0-1268 GCA_043765595.1 Lysobacter sp.
CGCGGTGGCTCGAAGGACGCGATGCAACTGTTCCGCGATTTCCGCGGCCGCGATCCACAGATCCAGCCGCTGCTGGAACGCCGCGGTCTGACCGCAAAATAAGCGCTGCGCCTGATCTGTTGTTGCACCAACACCGCCCGGCTTGCCCGGGCGGTGTCGTATTTGGATATTGCCGCTGCATGACCGGACCATTTGCTAGCAGCAGGCGCAACAAGTGTGCAATCGCATAAGCTGTGTCTATGCTGGAACCACATTCATCCGACGACGTCGCCGCGATCGCACGCCGCCTGCGCGCATGGGTCGATCGCTTCGAGCGCGTGTTCGTGCTGACCGGCGCCGGCATCAGCACCGGCTCGGGCATTCCCGACTATCGCGATACCGCCGGCGCGTGGAAACGTCCGCCGCCGGTCACGTACCAAGCCTTCGTGGGCGATGTCGCCACGTATCGCCGCTACTGGGCGCGCAGTTTCGTCGGCTGGCCGATGTTTTCGAGCGCGCTGCCCAATGCCGGACATCGCGCGCTCGTCACGTTCGAGCAGCAGCAACGCATCACCGCATTGATTACCCAGAACGTGGACACGCTGCACCAGCGCGCCGGAAGCCGCGAGGTGATCGATCTGCACGGCCGACTGGACGGCACGGTCTGCCTGGGCTGCGGCGATGCGCGTCCGCGCGATGAATTGCAGGCGCGGATGGCCGCGAACAACATCAGCTGGCGACCGCGCGATGCGGCGGCGGCCCCGGATGGCGATGCCGATATCGATTCGACAGCCGTGGCGGCGTTCGAGCCGCCGCACTGCATCGTCTGCGGCGGCATGCTCAAACCCGATGTGGTGTTCTTCGGCGAAAACGTGCCGGCTGCCCGTTACGCGCAGGCGCTAGCGGCGCTGCATGCGGCCGATGCGGTGCTGGTGGTCGGTTCTTCGCTGATGGTGTATTCGGGATTCCGCTTCGCGCGCATGGGCCATGAGCGCGGCATGCCGATCACGATCCTCAATCGCGGACAGACCCGCGCGGACGCGCTGGTCGATCTGAAACTGGAAGGCGACTGCGGCGAAGTGCTTTCGGCCGCCTTCCCGGCGGCCTGAAGTTACTGCATCGGCTGCACCGCAGGCGCGACAGTTTCGTCGAGCGGCATCGCTGGTGATGGCTTGACCACAACGAACATCGCGCGATAAGCCGGAGCGAGATTCGGCAACAGCACCGCAGTCGGCACTTCAACCGTGCGCACGCCATCGACGTAAGGCCCCACCTGATACGGCGGAAAC
>JAYUIZ010000876.1:0-1266 GCA_043765595.1 Lysobacter sp.
GAAGTGATCGAAATGCTGCGCCAGCGCTCGCGGCCGTATCTGTTCTCCAATTCGCTGCCGCCGCATGTGGTGGCTGCCGGCATCGAAGCGTTCGACATGCTCGCCTCCGCGGGCGGCCTGCGCGAGCGCCTTGCCGACAACACCGGCTATTTCCGCGAAAAAATGACCGCCGCCGGCTTCGACATCAAGCCAGGGGTGCATCCGATCTGCCCGGTGATGTTGTACGACGCGCCGCTGGCGCAACGTTTTGCGGAACGGCTGCTGGAAGAAGGCATCTATGCGATCGGTTTCTTTTTCCCGGTGGTGGCGAAAGGCCAGGCGCGCATCCGCACCCAGATGAGCGCCGCGCACACCCGCGCGCATCTCGACCATGCGATCGACGCCTTCATCCGCATCGGTCGAGAACTGGGCGTGATCAAAGCCTGACGTGCGTCCCGCGCTGTACCGGCGGGCTCCTGATCGGGCTGTCCTGATCGGGTTATCTTGATCGCATTGTTGTGCAGCGATACCAAAGCGCAATCGCAGGACAGCGAATGGGAAACCCGCTGCCTGCATTGTCGTCGCCGTCTTTACGTAAGCGGCGACGGCGAAGCCTTGGGCAGCGCGACACTCGAACACGTCGTGCCGGAAGCCTGGTTCGGCAAACACGCGGCCGCCGCATTGACCGCACTGGTCGACGGCGACGCAAACGATCCGCGCAATCTCGCCGTCGCCTGCGCGTCATGCAATCACGGCAAAGGGATGAGCCACGACGCGCGCGGGCCGGGCGACGAGCGTGCGTGCGCAGTGATCGGGCAACTGCTGGAAAGCAGGCGCGCGCGCTGGCGGGAACCGGGAGGCCCGGGTGACTGATCCGGCCGCGTCCAATCTGCTCAGCGCCGCTTGGACGGCACTGTTGCATGCGCTTTTGGCTGCGCCTACAGCTTGGAGGAGCCTTTGGCGACCTGCGGCCGCTTCGCCACCCGGATGCCGCGCGCTTTCATCCATGCATCGAAATCGTCGGCGCTCATCTGCCGACCGTTCTGGATCATCTGGAACCGGTTGGACTTCCCCACTGCCAGCAACGCGGAGGTCGGCGGCGAAGTGCCGCTTTCAGGCAGACCGGCCGACGGCTGACGGCTGGCGCAGCCGGACAAGGCGACAACGGCGAGCAGCGCCGCAGCTAATACAATGCTTCAAAAATCGCGAACACTTTTTTGCAGCCTCGCGACTTGCGTCGCTCCTACAAAGAGCCGGTCGCCTGTTGTGGGAGCGACGCAAGTCGCG
>JAYUIZ010000877.1:0-3619 GCA_043765595.1 Lysobacter sp.
TGTTCGCCGCTACCGATAACGCGGGCGATATCCAGACCGGCGCGATAGCCGAGGGCATAGCTGACTTTGCCTTTCTCGGACGTAGTGTCCTGGGCAGAGGCCGCACCCGCGGTCAGAGCCAAGGCCGCAAAGGTGGCGGCAGCGAGCAGACGCAACTTCATTCAGTAACTCTCCAAGAGTGGACTTGCCGGGGCTTCCGGCATGGAACGGGGCGGCCAAGCCGCCCCGGTGTGGACTGTTCTAACGACAGGCTAGGATACTGTCCGCATGACTTAACCGCCACTGACGACAGCCGTCCGACCCGTCCCGGGATGCGCAAGTTCCCACCGCATCGGGCGCGGCAACCGTTTTTCAACCCATTTCCTCAATAGATCCCGACATGACCCAAGATTCCGCATCGCCCCCGCCCGTTTCCGTGCTGCTGATCGAAGACCGCCCGGTCGAGGGTCACGGCACGATCCGCCGCATCGCTATCGACCGTCCCGAACGCTTGAACGCGCTGAACGCGGCCACCATTGACGCCCTGCACGCGGCCTTCGACGCCGCCGCCGCCGACCCAACGGTGCGGGTGGTCGTGCTGACTGGCAGCGGGCCCAAGGCCTTCGTCGCTGGCGCCGATATCGCCGAAATGAGCGCGCTCAGCCCGGTGGAAGGCCGCGATTTCTCGCTACGGGGCAGCCGGATGATGCGGCGGATAGAGACCATGCCAAAGCCGGTGATCGCGATGATCAATGGGTTCGCCCTGGGCGGCGGCTTGGAATTGGCGATGGCCTGCCATCTGCGTATCGCCGCCGATACCGCCAAGGTCGGCCAGCCCGAGATCAACCTCGGCCTGATTCCGGGTTTCGGCGGCACCCAGCGCCTGCTGCGTCTCGCCGGCCGCGCTGCGACCCTGGAACTGTGCCTGCTGGGTGCGCCGATCGACGCCGCTCGTGCGCATGCGCTGGGCATCGTCAATCGCGTGGTGCCGGCCGCCGATCTGGAAGCCGACACTATGAAGATCGCCGAGCAACTGGCCGCATCGGCCCCACTGGCGCTGCGCGGCATGCTGGACTGCGTGAACGTCGGCGGCGAATGCGGCATCGAGGAAGGTCTCGAATACGAAAGCGCCCAGTTCGGCCTGATCTTCTCGACCGAAGATATGCGCGAAGGGACGACGGCCTTTCTGGAACGACGCAAGCCGGTGTTTAGCGGCCGATGAGCGCAGCGTCCTGCCTCGTCTGCGCAGACGCCGCGTTGCGCGCGATCGCCGATGCGCTGGCGATGGACGATGTAGACCGGGCAATAACGCTCGGCCTGCTCGATGCGCACCCGGAAGACATCGCCGGGCGCTGCGACGCATGCATCGCATGTGCAGACACCGTGATCGCAGCGCGCGACGAACGCCTGTGCGCGCTCGCCGCGCGTGAGCGCTATCGCGCGCGGCAGGACAGGCTGGCGGAACGCGCAGCGGCGCGCGCCCGCAAACGCGCAGCCGCTGCGCCGCAGGCATCCATCACGGTGCCCTCGCTACCGCCAGCCGCCGCTGCAGCGCTGGCGCGCGCCAAGGCCCGCGTCGCCGCTAAACGAATGCCGGAATAGATCGATGACGACCAAGAAAAAAGCTGCACGCGCGCCCCGCGGCGGCATGCCGCCGGCCGACATCCACACGATGTTCGAGCGCCTGCAGGAACTCAATCCGCATCCGACCACCGAACTCGAATATTCGACGCCGTTCGAGCTGCTGGTGGCGGTGATTCTGTCGGCGCAGGCGACCGATGTCGGCGTCAACAAGGCGATGCGCCGGCTGTTTCCGGTCGCGAACACGCCGCAGGCGATCGCAGCGCTGGATGTCGAAGGTTTGAAGCCTTACATCGCCACGATCGGGCTGTTCAATACCAAAGCCGCGAACGTGGTCGCCATGTGCCGGCAACTGCTCGAAAAGCACGACGGCGAAGTGCCGCGCGACCGCGCATCGCTCGAAGCCCTGCCCGGCGTCGGCCGCAAGACCGCGAACGTGGTGATGAATACAGCATTCGGCGAGGCCACGATGGCCGTCGATACGCATATCTTCCGCGTCTCCAACCGCACCGGATTGGCGCCCGGCAAGACCGTGCTGGTGGTGGAACAAGTGCTGCTGAAGCGCGTGCCTGCGGAATTCCTCAAGGATGCGCATCACTGGCTGATCCTGCACGGCCGCTACACCTGCAAAGCGCGCAAACCGGAATGCTGGCGCTGCCCCATCCGCGATGTCTGTCGCTTCAAGGACAAGACCACCGATGGCGAGCGGTAACGCTGATCGGTAGAGCGGCCTTCAGGCTGCTGCTTTCTTTCTGCGACGGAGCAGCGGCCTGAAGGTCGCTCTACAGAGAAAAAAAGCCCCGGCGGACCGGGGCTCAAGGTATATCGACTGGGAGAGAGTCGTACTTCGATCAAACTGTGTTGCGCTCGGATCAGAACGCGAACTGCGTGCGCAGCGCGTACTGGCCGGTCTCGTCGCCGTTGACTTCGTTTTCGCCCTTCGTGTAATTGAACATGAAGCGCAGATTCGGGTTGACGTAGTAATTGACGCCGAACAACGTGCTGTTGACCTCGCGGTTGGCGATGTCCTTGTTCTCGATGGTGTCGTAGCGCGCGGTGAGTTCCCAGATGCCCTTGTCGCCGACCTTCGGCGAACCGAACACGCCGGTGGCTGACTTGTACGCCTTGTGACCACCGTTGAGGATCCAGCTGCCCTGCAGGTACCACGTGGTCAGATCCTGATCGCCGCCGAGCGGACGTTCAAACGTCGAATTCACGTATTCGCCCTGGAAGAACGCCGGGCCGAACGAACCTGCGACTTCCAGGCCGTAGGCGCTGATCGTGTCGCCGCTGGCACCGGTAACGGTGCCGATGGTCTGCGACGGACCGCGACGGCCGGCATAGTTGGCGACCGCGGACACATCGGCCGAGCCCTTGTTGAGATTTTCGACGCTGGCCCAGCCGCCGAAGTGCAGCGTGTTGGTCTCGTTGTTGATCGGCGCATAGGTGACACGGGCCGATGCGCCGACGCCCTCGGCGCGGGCGGTGGCGGCGTTACGCAAGTTGAATGCGGTCACGCCGACGGTGTAGTTGGTGCCGGCGCGCAGGTAGCCCACGCCCTGCTGGAACTGGCGGCCGTTGAACAGACCGGTGGCCGAGGCGTACGGGCGCTCCATCATCAGGATTTCGTTGGAACTGGTCAGCTCTTCCATCGAGCGATACGGCTTGAATTGGCCGATCGTGACCTTGCCGCCCCACACGTTCTTCGCAATGTAGAGATCACGCAGGCCTTCGAGATTGGTGCCGGCGGAGAAGTCCTGCTCCATTTTGTATTCCCAGCCCAGCGCCTTACCAGACAGGGTCAAACGCGCGCGGCGGAATTCGCTTGTGCCGGTGGTGCTGGCGATATCGCGATCGAAGGCATAGGCATCGAAATGGACGCGGCCGCCGACGGTGGCTTCAAACTTGCCGTCGGCCGAGGTCACTTTGATGCCGCCCTTGGTGTCGACTTTAGTGGTGCCCGTAGTTAGCGTGTCGAGCTTCTGCGCGGTATCGACGTTCACGTCCGACTGTGCGTCGCTGCGCTCTTCGAGCGATTCAACCTTCTCCAGCAGTTGCG
>JAYUIZ010000878.1:0-1259 GCA_043765595.1 Lysobacter sp.
CAAGTCGCGACCGCGCAGGCGCGCCATGGTGGGTCGGATAGGAATACAGCCCATCCTCTCGCCTGGAATGCGCCCACAACATGTCCAAGCCCGAAATAAGTAGCTCCCCCGTATTTTCCGGCAGCAGGCCCCGCGCGCGCGCGACCGCGCCCACGCCCAGCAGGCCAGGAACGCCATGCGCCACACCGAGGTTGTTCGCGGCGCTTTTGCCCGGCTGGTGGTCGCCGATCGACCACGACGAAAAGTATCGCGAGAACACATCATCCAAAGATCGCCAGAGATCGACGGAAGAGTCCTGTTCCGCTCCGCGCGCGATCGCATAGACAGCAATGCCCGCAACGCCATTGATGATGTCGATGTTGGGATTCCGGGTGACTTCGATGCCATCCGCAAGCAGTCGATCGAGATCGCAAAGCGTTTCATCCCGTCCGCCCAGCAGCTCAGGCATCGGAAACGTTTGCATCGCCCAGCCCAGCCCGGTGATACCGCGGTAGAGCGAACTGCTGAGCGGCATCTCATCCAACAACGCCATCGCATGCAGGAGGTGCATGGCCGCCGCTTGAATATCCTCTTCGCGCTGTCGCAAAAGGCCGGCTTCGACTAGGACAATGGCGTTGAGTATCGAGCCCTGCCCAAGGTGTGGGGACGCGTATTGATCGGGTGTCTTGATGGCGTCGGCCAGCCTGAAGAGCAGATCTTTCGACCTCTCGATGACGATACCGGTCTGGTTTTCGTCCGTGTTCGCGATTGGCGAGAGATTCATGCGTCGCTGTTTCCTGCATGCGTGAATGATTCAAAGTCGTGAAAGAACAGGATATCGGCGAATCGATGCCTTCATCCGCGACGATTCGATGAGATCGGAATCGCCGTGTCATGGGTAAGCAGATTGGACTATCCAGTCCCATGATCTGTGGACATGACTGAGAATACCGTTGTGAAATATCCAACCAATGGCGCCCAGTTGCCGTTCGTTTCGGCCTCGCGCAAGCGGATTTCAAATCCGCCATCGGAAGCCTCCAGCGCAGCCCTCAGCGGAACGTAGCTGTCGGGTGTTCCGCTCATGCTTTCGGCGATGACATTGAATAATGCGCGGGAACAGCGGCCATTCCCGTCCGCAAACGGGTGGATATTGAGCAGCACAGCCATCGCCGAAATCGCTTTCATCGAGAGCGGCAAGGCACTCACGCGATACTGCAGAAAGAGTTGCTCCAGCCGGTCCGGCACATCCATCCAATCGCCGAACCTCACCAGCGCCCCGT
>JAYUIZ010000879.1:0-3604 GCA_043765595.1 Lysobacter sp.
ACGAATTCCAAGGCCGCGACGGACGCAGGCTGTTCCTGGAAACCAACAGCAAGCTCACGCCGGCGCTGCGTCTGTACGAGAGCACGGGCTTCTTGCGCCAGCCGTCGCTCAAACCCGACTCGCACTACGCGCGCGCCGATGTCTACATGGTTTGGCAGGACCCGGCGCAGCCCGCAGGCTGAATACGCTGCGCCGCAGCATCGCCCGCGCAGCGCTGCAAACGAATTCATGGCGGCCCGCGACGCTGACAGCCACCGCACGCCGTGGCAAGGTGCAGCGACTGACGCTGTCGCCTTTCGAGTGTTCCCCAGTGAAATCCATCGCTCCACTGCTGCTTTCGACCACGCTGCTTTCGACCACGCTGCTGCTCGGCTTCGCGACGCAGGTGTCCGCGCAGACGCCTGCACCTGAGCAGCGCATGCTGGCCCTCGAACCCGCTGCGGGGCGATGGTGGGACCGCGCCACCGTCTACGAGATCTGGCCGCGATCGTTCAAGGATTCCGACGGCGACGGCGACGGCGACTTCAACGGCATGACCTCGAAGCTCGATTATCTGAAGGACTTCGGCATCGATGCGATCTGGCTCACGCCGGTATTCGAGGCGCCGTCCTATCACGGCTACGATTTCCAGGATTTCTACAGCGTCGAACACGACTACGGCACGATGGCCGACTTCGAGCGTTTCATCGCCGAGGCGCACCGGCGCGACATCAAGGTCATCCTGGATCTGGTGCTGAACCATATCTCCGACCAGCACGACTGGTTCCTCAAGTCCGCGCGCAGCGAGCCGGGTTATGAGGATTATTTCGTCTGGCGCGACCAGCGCCCGGAAGGCTGGGGCCAGGCGTGGTCGAACCAGCCGAATTCCGAAGCCGTGTGGCACTGGAACGCCACGCGCAAGGCGTACTACTACGCTGCGTTTGGCGGTTCGCAGCCGGACGTGAATCTGAAGAATCCCAAGGTCGTCGATGAACTCGACCGGCTCGCCGCGTTCTGGCTGAAGAAAGGCGTGGACGGTTTCCGCCTGGATGCCGTGCGCTACGCGATCGAGGACGGCCCGCTGTCGCAGCAGGCCGACACGCAGGCGACCATCGATTATTGGACCGGCTTCACGCAGCGCGTCAAGGCCATCAACCCGGATGCGCTGCTGGTCGGCGAAGCTTGGGCCGCACTCGAAACCACCGGCCGCTACCGCAACGGCGGGCGCGGGCTGGACGCCGGCTTCGATTTCGACTTCGGCAATATCGTCATCGACATCCTCAACCCCAACGCCACCCGCCGCGCCGACTTCGGTACGCTCAGCGACACCGACATCGGCAAGAAACGCGACAGCCTGTGGACCAATCTGCAGCAGCGTGCCGCCGCCGCGCCGATGGGTTATTTCTCACCGTTCCTGACCAACCACGACCAGAATCGGATCATGCACACGCTGGAAGGCAACGCGGTCAAGGCGCGCATTGCCGCAAGCCTGCTGCTGACCTCGCCCGGCACCGCCTATCTCTACTACGGCGAAGAAATCGGGCTGTCGCAGTACGCAACCGGCGAGGACCGCTACCGCCGCGCGCCGATGCAGTGGACCGACGACACCAACGCCGGCTTCAACGCGAGCGGCCGCAACTGGATCGATCTGCGCGCGCCGCGCGGGTATCGCGGCGACCAGGGCGCATGGTGGTCGAAATACTGGAAGCAGCAGCGCGGCAAGGGCGTCTCCGTCGCCGCGCAACAGGCCGACCCCACCTCGCTGCATCAGCATTACAAACGCCTGCTGGCGGTGCGCCGTGCCAATCTGAATCTGCAGCAGCCGCAAACTCTGCACTATCACCCGGTCGCCGACGCGAATGTCTGGGTGCTGCAGGCCGGCGGCGAAGGCCGCGACACGTGGGTGGTGATCAATCTAGACCCTGCAAAACCAGCAACGCTGGATGTGCCCGAAGCGCTGCGCGGCGAGCGCGCGGAGCAACTCAGCGGCGAAAGTATGCGTCTGGATGCGCAGGCGACGCTGGCGCCGGGGCAGACTTGGGTGTTCTGACGGTATTCCGTGCTCGGCCGAAACGATGCAACCACACGGCTTCGCCTCTTCCATCGATCCGCTACGGCCATGTTCGAAACGAATGGCTGTGCTTGCGTAGGAGGAGCTTCAGCCCCGAGCTCTTTTGATCATGGGGTCCGTGGTCAAGAGCTCGGGCCTGAAGGCCCTCCTACGACGGCATGCAACGTCTTAAAAATCCCCGGAATGACGGAATAGGACGATTCCACCGCTTTCGAACCACTCCGCCCCTGTTTCTCAGCCATCGCCGCACCTACACTGCCGACAATTCCCGGCTCCGGACATTGGCATGACCTATCAAGACACCGTCGCTCCGAATCCCGCGCGCTCGTGGATGGCGCACATGTCGGCCGGGCTGGGCATTCTGTCGCTGATGGGCGTGCTGTGTTTCCATTTCCCCGACTTGCTGACCAGCAAGGAATTCCGCGCTACCTATTCGGAAAGCCTCGCACGCAATCTGCTATTGATCGGCCTGATTGCGGCGTTCGCGATGGGCACGCTCGCGATACTGCGCAACCGCAACCGCCGCATCGCGTTGACCGGCGTGATCTCGGCAGCGCTGGCCGTACTACTGGGCGGCGCCACGGTGCATTTCAACGAAATCGAATCCACACCATATTCGCTGGGCCTGGACTGGTTCGTGATTTCACTGTTCTTCTCGACCATCATCTTCGTGCCGATCGAACGCATGCTGCACGTGCGCAACCAGTCGCCGCTGCGCCCGGAGTGGCGGACCGACCTCACCTATTATTTCGTCGGCCACATCCTGGTGCAGTTCATCCTGATCGCAGTCACCGCGTCCACCACAACCATGGATGCGCTGATCGCCAGCGACACCGTGAAAACCGCGCTCCAGTCCTGGCCGATCTGGCTGCAGTTCATCCTTGCGGTGTTCGTCGCCGACGTCTTCCAGGCCGGACTGCACCGGATCTATCACAACGTATCGTTCCTCTGGCGCTTCCACGCCGTGCATCATTCCAGCCGGCACATGGACTGGCTGGCCGGCTCGCGCATCCATCTGATCGAAATCCTGCTGACCCGTTCGGCGGTACTCACGCCGCTGGTGGTGCTGGGCTTCTCGGCACCGGCCATCAACGGCTACGTCATCCTGGTCGGCGTGCAGGCGGTGCTGGCGCACGCCAACCTGCGCATCAATTTCGGCTGGCTGGAATACGTGCTGGTGACGCCGCGTTACCACCACTGGCACCACGCCCGGCACGTCGACTACATGGACGAGAACTACGCCATCCACCTGCCGCTGGTCGATATGCTGATGGGCAGCTTCAAACGCCCACCCGCGAATACCTGGCCCGACGAATACGGCGTGATGAAACTGGAAACCGTACCCACCGGCATCATCGCGCAGACGCTGATGCCGCTGGGCAGCAAGAAAACGTTCGATGATTTTGTAGGTAAGCCATAGGGTGGGGTAAGCGCAGCGCAACCCCACCATCCCGCCATATCCGCAACGATACGAATCAAAGGAAATGGGCCGTCTCATCGGCGGCCGATGATATTGCAGGGCAAGATGAACTGCGCGGCGCCGTTTGTGGCGGG
>JAYUIZ010000880.1:0-11241 GCA_043765595.1 Lysobacter sp.
GTTGCCAGGTCGGTACGTTGTGCAGGATCGGTTCTTCGCTGAGGTAAAAACGGATCATCTCCGGTACGTACGGATACACTGACTTGTCGTCGCCCACGCCGGTGCCCGGCGCGTTCGCCAGGGTCACGCGCCCAGCGCGATAGGCGCCGAACAGGCCGGGCACGCCCAGCATTGATTCGGGACGGAATACCTTGGGATCAAGATAATCGTCGTTGATCCGCCGATAGATCACGTGCACCCGCTGCGGGCCGCGGGTGGTGCGTGCATACACGGTGTCATCGCGCACGAACAGATCGGCGCCTTCCACCAGCTCCACGCCCATCTGCTGGGCGAGGAAAGCGTGTTCAAAATACGCGGAATTGGCCGATCCCGGCGTCAATACCGCCACCACCGGATTGTCGATGCCCTCCGGCGCGGCTTCACGCAGTGTGTCGAGCAGTGCGTCCGGGTAGCGCTCGACCGGCGCGATCTGCTGACGCGCGAACAGCTCGGGAATCAGCCGCGCCATCATCCGCCGGTTTTCCAGCATGTACGACACGCCGGACGGCACTCGCAGATTGTCTTCCAATACGTAGTATTCGCCGTCGCCGGCGCGGACCAGGTCGATGCCGGAGATGTGCGAATACACGCCGCCGGGGACGCGCAGTCCGCGCATGTCGTTGCGGTACTCGGCATTGGCCAGCACCAGATCGGTAGGCACGCGGCCATCGTGGAGAATGCGCTGCTCGCCGTAGACATCGCCCAGGAACAGATTCAGCGCATGCACGCGCTGACGCAGCCCGGCTTCCAGCATCCGCCATTCGGCGGCGGGCACGATCCGCGGCACCATGTCGAAGGGGATGAGGCGCTCGTTGCCGGACTCTTCGCCGTAGACCGAAAACGTGATACCGACCCGGTGGAAGGCGATCTCAGCCTCATGGCGCTTGTTTTGGATCACCGGCTCGGAAGTGTTGCGCAACCATTCGTCGAAAACGCGGTAATGCGCGCGCGGCGCGCCAGCGTCGTCGTGCATCTCGTCGAATCTTTGCGTCATGCAGCGATCCCGTCTGGATGTTGATCGTTGGATATTGATCGGGGGCAAACCCTTCGCCCATTGAATAGCACGCGGCGCGGGGCTTGCCTAGATGCTGCGGTGCAGCAGGCCTGGTCTGCCCGGCTCTGATGTCACGCAGGCAAAGCCCGGGCATTGATGGCGATAGGCCCAGCTCATGAGCCGCTGACGGTCAGCGGGGAGGCCGCCGCGTGCGCAGCCTGCGCATCGGCGGCATCTTCACTGCCCACCAGCCGCAGCGCACGCTCCGCGGGCCGATACTCGCGCTCGACCCGGCCGTTCGCCATCACCAGCACACGGTCGGCGCTGGCGATGGTTTCTGGACGGTGCGCGATGAGGATCTTGGTCAGCCGCAGTCGCCGCACCGCTTCGTTCACCGCGCGCTCCGAGTCCACGTCCAGGTGGCTGGTGGCTTCGTCCAGGAACAGGATGCTGGGGCATTTGTAGAGCGCGCGGGCCAGGATGATGCGCTGCTTCTGCCCACCCGACAGCGCGGCGCCCATGTCGCCGATCAGCGTCTGGTACTGCATCGGCATGCGCTGGATATCGTCGTGGACGGCCGCGGCCTCCGCCGCATTGCGGATGCGCAGCAGGTCGAGATCCTCGCTGCCGAAGGCGATGTTGTCGGCGATCGAGCCCGCAAACAGCTGGTCGTCCTGCATCACCGCGCCGATCACCCGACGGTAATGACGCAGGTCGATATCGGCCAGATCGCGTCCGGCGACGAAGACATGTCCCGCCTGCGGTTTGAGCAGCCCCAGCATCAGCTTCATCAGCGTGGTCTTGCCGCAGCCGGAAGGGCCGACCACTGCGATGGTTTCGCCCGGCGTTACGGTGAAACTGCAGTCTTCGATGACCTGCGGATCCGAATCGCTGAAACGATAGTGCAGGCCACGCACTTCCAAGCCGAGCGATGGATCGCTGGGCAAAGGGTCGCTGTCGCGCACGATCGCGGCCTCGGGCTCGGTGAGTACGATATCGGCCAGTCGTTCCGCCTGTACGCGCAGTGTGCGGAGCGAGATCCAGGTATCGATCAGACGGCTGATGCCGCCGGTGAACATGTCCTTGTAGGACAGGTAGGCGACGAGCATGCCGGCACTCATGTGGCCTTGGATCACCAGCATGGCTGCCAATCCGACCACAAGCACGCGCTCGATGCCGAACAGCATTTGGTTGACGAAACCGAAGCGCAGCGTGAACCGCTGCATGTCCAAGCCGACGTTGGCGGTGTCGGCCATCAGCGTGTCGAAGGTGGCGCGGCGCATCGATTCGGCGCCGTTGAGTTTCAGCGCCTGAATGCCGCGGATGGATTCCAGCAGATGGGTGTTCTGTTTCGCGCCGGCTGCAAGCTGCTGCTCGGATAGACGCCGGATGGTCGGGAACGTCGCCCAGCGCATCGCCAGATACAGACTCACCGCGATGACGCTGACGATCAGCAGCTTCCAGCTGTAGGTGGCCATGATCGCCAGCGCGATCACCACCATCACCCCGTCGAGCAATGCCTCGATGAAGCTGGAGCTGAGCGTGTTCTGGATCGCATGCACCGATTCCATGCGCGACACCACGTCGCCCAGATGGCGCTTCTGGAAATAGCCCATCGGCAGGCGCAGCAGGTGCGCGAGAATGCTGCCGAACCACTGCATGCCGACCCGCGCGGATAGGTAGGCCAGACACCAGCTGCGCAGCCAACCGATGAAGGAAGTCACCAGCATCGACAGCACGAAGCCGACGCTGATCAGCCATAGCAGATCTTTGTCGTGGGTGACGAGCACATCGTCGAGGATCCACTGCATGTAGAACGGCGTGAGCAGCCCGAACAGTTGCAGGATCAGCGACAGCGAGATGATCTGCGCCGCAGAACGCTTCAGGCCGCGTACTTGGCCGACCAGATGACGCAGCGAAATGCCGTCGTCCAGTTTGCGTTTGACGAACGTGGTTGTTGGTGACAGTTCCAGCGCCACGCCGGTGAAGTGCGGGGACAGTTCGCTCAGGCGCATTTTGCGCACGCCGGTGCCGGGGTCGTGGATCACGACATCGGTAGCCGAGGCCTTGGCCAGCACGACGAAATGATCCATGTCCCAATGCAGGATGCAGGGCGTTTCCAGCTGCGGAACTTCTTCCAGTTCGATGCGCAGCGCGCGGCACTGCAGACCGGCGGCGTGGGCGTCGTCAATCAACGTCGCCAGGGTGATGCCGCGCATCGATGTTGGATACTCGCGCTGCAGCGCCAGGGTATCCATGTGATGGCCGTGATAGTCCAGCACCATCGCCAGGCAGGTATGCCCGCATTGCGCGGCTTCGGCTTGCATCAGGCTTTTGAGTGTGGGCATGGGTATCCAGATATAAATTCAAAAGACTCCCCGCCGTAGCGCGCGGGGAGCTTCCGCAGTGACTTGTTATGGAATGCTCGTTAAGCTTTATTCTTTACGAGACTCAGCACAGAGGGTCGTCGATGATCAAGTCGAGTCTTGTTGTCGATGTCGAGCAGTCAAGTGCAGGGCCGGTATCTGCAACGGTTCCGCTGTCATCGAAAGCAGTGCTCTCAATTCCAGGGATGGACGCGTCGCAGTTGGAATCTGTGGAATCGTTGACGCATGAAGTCTCGACCCCGCCATCCGGTTCCGTTCCGATGTGCGGCAGCGTTCTTGCGCCGCCGATATTTCTTGTTTCTTCCACGGCGAGTATGCGGCCGAGGATCCGGTTCTTTTCGTCATTCATATCGCCTTCCTTTGGGCATGGTGAGTGTTAATGAGCAGTTCGCTTAGATTTGATCGATCTGAAAGACAGTCGTTCTCGTCCAGGTGATCTCAGCGTCCGGACCCGCTGGATGACGGACTGATAATGATGTCGATCAGGCTGTTGGTGGTGTCAACCGTGTATGCGCCTGTGTCTTGTGATTTGGATGTGTCTCCGGCGCTGGCGAGTGTCCAGCCGCCGGCGACATCGTTAAGTTCTTCGACAGCGAGGACGCGTCCGAGTACGCGATTTTCTAGATGTTTCATGTGAGTTCCTTCTGGGTATGTCAAAGACCTGGATGGTCTTACGTTGGCTGGAGAGAGGATTTTCAAATGTTCATATTGTGAATAGAAAGCGAGTCGATAGCCTCCTCGTCGGCCGGAATGATGTCGTAGGCATAGCCGGTGTCACTCGGCGGAAACGTGCCGTTGTCGGCGGCAGGCGAAGTTGGTCTTGCGCCCGATACCGCAACGGTTTCTTCAACGGCGAGAATGCGGCCGAGTACGCGCTGGTTTTTGTTGTTCATATCGATCCTTGAAGTGGGATGCGCCCCGAAAGGCGTTTGATGTAGTGTCCGGCGTGCGTCCGTGGAGGCGTGAAACCCGCCGAAACTGGATTGCTATCGCGGTTCGCGACCTTACTGCGGCCCATGCGCGGCGTATGCATCCGCCGTGCATGGATCGATCAATCACCAATCGGTCGGAGCGTCGCGCGCCAACGGATTGGGGCTGGTGTCCGCAGCGGTTCCGCTGTCGGCGGTGGTGCCGCTATCCGCCGTCGTGCCGCTGTCGGCCATGGTGCCGCTGTCCGCTAACGTGCCGCTGTCAGCAGTGGTGCCGCTGTCGGCCGACGTGCCGCTGTCCGCGGTCGAGTTGGTTTCGCCGATGGGATAGGTCTTGGCGCCAGCGACTTCGGTCAATTCTTCGACCGCCAGCAGGCGGCCAAGTACACGGTCTTGCTTGTTATTCACGGTGTTTCTCCAATCAGGTGGTAATACAGGGTGACGTATCGTTGTCACGGATCGACGTCGCTCCAGTGCTGTCACGCCAAAGAAGCAACGACCGCTGCCCGCGCGTCCGCGGGCGCGATTGGGTTCACGCCGCTTCGGCTTGCGCTTCTGCGGAGGCTTCGCATGGCGTTTCGGCGAGAGCGGCGCGGCGCGAGGCGTCCTGTTCGCTGACGAGTTCCGGCTTCACCGTCTCGATCAGATCAGCAAGCCGCTGTGCATCTGGTTTCTGGCGATATTCGAAGGCGACATCTCCGCTTTCGATGAAGTCGCAAAGGGCATCGAACAGGGTGAATTCCGTATGCCATTGTTCGACGAAGATGAATTGCCCGGCCTCGTTCACTTCGAGATAGATCCACTCGTCGTCGGGGGTGACGATGAAGTCGAACGCGCCGGCCACCAGGCCCAGGCTGTCGAGCTGTTTCATGCAGGCGCGATAAACCGCATCGGGTAGCGCGACGCTGCCTTCGGTCATCGCGCCGTTCTGGTGCAGGCGCCAATCCATTTCGCCGTATTCGATGCGCGTGGAGTCGATCTTCAGCGCGAAATAGCTGGCGCCGAAGAACTGCGCGCGGACCTCGAACTGTTTCGGCACCTGCGCCTGGAAGATGCCGGGCGCGGCGCGCAGCAGCGCTTCGTTCGGGAGATCTTCAGCGCGAACCCGAGCGGTATACGTCGACAGCGTTTTGTCGTTTTCTTCCCAGGCCGAGCCGACCAGGGGTTTGTGGATCACGCTGGGATGCGCGTCGATGAAACGGCGGATCGCTTCGGGCCGGTTGCTGACCAGCGTCTCCGGGATCTTCAGGCCATTGCGCAGCGCCAGCTGCAACTGCTTGGGTTTATGGTCTGCATTGCGCGCCGCGTCGTAAGGATTGATCCAGAAGGCATCGCGCAGCAGGCTGCGCAGTGAGGCATCGCCGAAGCGCAACTGCAGCGACACATAATCGCGGTCGCGCGGATCGATGCCGGTCGGCAGTTTCGGCGCGGTCATGCGCCGGTTCCAGACCACATCGAATTCGGACAACCGGTAGCTGGCGTCGATGGTGTGCAGTTGCAGCGATTCGCCGCTTCCGCTGTATTCGAATTCGATGTCGGCCAAGGCCGGAAAGTCGGTGCCGAAATAGCGCAGCACACGGTGGCCGCGCTGTTTCAACGCCGCTTCGGCGAGGATCGCATGCCAGTCGCCGGGCATGGTGTAGATGAAGACGGTTTTCTGCGGTTTCGACATGGCGATTTCCTTGTGTGCTGTCGGATGTGTTGTGCGCTGGCGGGATCGGCTATGCGCGCAGTTTTTCGCGCAGCCGCGAGAACGGTTCAAACAGCCAGGCGTACAGCCGGCGGCGTTCGACGATCACGTCGGCGTGTACGGCGAGGCCCGGATGCAGGTCGCGTTCCAGGCCGCGGTCGTTGCGTACGCGCTGGCGTTCTAGTGCGACCGTGGCGCGGTAGGTGCTGGCAGTGCGTCGGGGCGCAGCCGTGGTCGGCCCGATTGCCGCCGACGGGATAGGCTGGCGCGAGATCTTGACGATGCGGCCGCGGTACTGGCCGTAGTGCTGGTGCGGGAATGCCGGATAGCGCAGCTCGACCTCGCCGCCGACCGTCAGTGCGGCCAGCAGGGTTTCGGGCACCAAAAGTTCCGCTTCCAGGCGCGGGCTGCCGCCCGCTGCGGTCGGGATATCGACCAGGCGCCCCTCGATGCGGGCCTTGCGCGCGTACTCGCCCACATAGAGGAACGCGACCGCGATGCACACCGTGCAGATCGCAATCCAGGTCAGGACCCAATGCGACAGCGGTTGGCGCAGAATCAGGCCGCCCAGCCAGCGGTTGCGCTTGGCATCGAGTACTTCCGGACGATAGAGCGGAGATGCGGTCATGCGCACAGCCCGGGCATGCCCGCCTGCTGCGCCCGCATACGCTGCGGAAGGCGGCGGCCTGCGATGTCGTCGACGATGTTCATGAGAGGTCCTTCTCGGATCGCAGGTGCCCGGGACCGGGCCAACCGGCATGGGGGCGATGTGCGCAGGTGGATCGGCTGTGCTTTACTTCGACTGGTATTCGCAGGAGAGATCGGTTTCCGGACATGGAGGCGACGATGGCCATCACGCACACGGGCTCGCGCACGGATCCGCAGATCGATCCAACGGTCGAACTGCAGGTTGAGCCGTCGATGGATTCACCCGAGTCCATCACCCGGCTGCTGATCGACGCGCAGGCGGGCGAAGACAGCGCGTGGAATCGGATCTACGGCTTGCTGTATGGCGATCTGCACCGGATCGCGCGCGCGCAGATCCGCCAGCGCACGTCTGGCAGGATTTCAGCGACGTCGCTGGTCAGCGAAAGCTGGCTGCGATTGAGCGGCGCGCACTTCAGCGTTGAGAACCGCCGGCACTTCACCGCGCTGGTCGCACGCGCCATGCGCTTCGTGCTGATGGACGAAGTGCGCAGGGACATGGCCGAAAAACGCGGCGATGGTCAGCGCGCGATGTCGCTGAATGAAGAGGTCGATGCCGTCGATGACAGCGTGCTTGAGGACATGGTCGCGCTGGATGCTGCGTTGACGCGGCTGTCGCGCCTAGACATACGTCTGGCGCAGTTGGTGGAGTTGCGCTATTTCGGCGGCTTGGACGAGCGCGAGATCGCCGATGTCCTTGGCGTGACCGATCGCACGTTGAGGCGCGACTGGCGCAAAGCGCGTGCGTTCCTGTTAACGCAGTTGGGCGATGCGTCGACGATGCCGTTCATGACCGAAGCAGGCCAGGGCGGCATGAGCTCCGAACACCGATGAAGCAAGACGACGGGGCAGTGGCCAAGGCGCTGGATCTGTTCGACCGGTATGCGGACATGCCAGAGGCGGAACGGCGGGTGGCGCTGGACACGCTGCGGTCGCGGGATCCCGATCTGTGCGCGGCCCTGACGTCGCTGCTGACGGCGGATGCCCGGCAGGACACCTTGGTGTCGCCGCTCAAGTGGATGGCCTCGCGGGATGTGGACGATGCGGCTGCGGCGCGCGACAAAGCCGTAGCGATCTGGCGCAGCGGCACGCGGCTCGGCGCGTGGTGCGTGGACGAGGTGATTGAGACCGGCGGCATGGGCGTGGTGTATGCGGCGCATCGTGCGGACGGCCTGTACGAGCGCCGGATCGCGCTCAAGACCATCCGCCCGCAGTTGATGTCCCCCGCGGTCTTGCAGGCGTTCGGGCGCGAGCGGAATCATCTCGCCCGCCTCGAACATTCCGGCATCGTCGCGCTGCTGGATGCGGGCATCGGCGCGGACGGCCAGCCATGGCTGGCGATGCAGCGCGTCCACGGCGAGCACATCGACCGCTGGTGCGACGCGCAGCGCGCCGATCTGCGTGCGCGGGTGGCGCTGATGATCGAAGCGTGCACAGCCTTCCAGCATGCCCACGCGCACGGCGTGCTGCATCAGGACATCAAAGCGTCGAATCTTCTGGTCACGCAGGAAGGCGCGGTGCGTGTGCTTGATTTTGGACTGTCGGCGCTGCTGTCGCCGAAGGAAGATGCCGGTCCGGCGCGGATCGGCATCAGCGCGTCGTATGCGGCGCCGGAAGTGTTCCGCGGCGCGGCGCCCAGCATCGCGATCGACATCTACGCGCTGGGTGTGCTGCTGTACCGGCTGCTGTGCGACGCGTGGCCCAGCAAGCCGCCGACGCTGATCGCGATGGCGCCGATCAATGCCGACACGCCGCGTGCGCCCAGCGCGCTGGCGGTCGCATGCGCGCCCGAATCGGCCCGCCTGCGCGGCGTCCGCAACCCGCAGGCGCTGTCGCACGCCCTGCGCGGCGATCTGGATGCGATCGCGCTGCGCTGCGTCCACACCGATCCCGCCCAACGCTATGCGGACGTGACTGCGCTGCGCGCCGATCTGCAGGCGTGGCTTGATGGCGTGCCGGTCCTGGCGCGGGGCGGCGGCCTGCGCTACCGGGCCACGCGTTACGCAGCACGACATGCGCTGGCGTTGCTGGTATCGGCCGCATGCATCGCCGCAGCGACGGCCGGTGCTGTCACCGTCGTCCAGCAGCGTCGTTACGTGCAGCAGGAGTCCGCCAACGTCGAGATGCTGAGTCAGCTGTTTGAACGCACGCTGGGCGCGGCTACGCTGTCGTCGCTGGGCAATGCGCCGCTGAATTCGCACGCGCTGCTGGACGACACTGAGCAACAGCTGCGGGCGCAGTGGGGCGATGATCGTGCCGCGCTGCTGGCGCGCGGCCTCACCGCGCTGGCGCGCGCGCACCTGAGCGGCGGCGACTACGACAGCGCGGAGCGGTTGTCCGCGGAGGCGAAAGCCCTCGGTTTGGACGATGCGCTGCAGGCGGCGCGCACCGATGCCGTCATCGCGCAGTTGTCCAATCTGCGGGCGCGGCACGCCGATGCCGAGCGCGTGGTGCGTGTCGCGCTCGCCGCGATGCCGTCGCGGCCCGGGGTGGACGCCAAACTGGTCGGACTGGATCTGCAGATGCAGCTGGCGCGCGCGCGCTGGGGACGCGGCGATACGAAAGGCGCGCTGATCATTCTAGATGCGGCGGTGGCGTCCGCGGCCGCGATCAAGGACGACGGTGCTGCCGCGCTGGCCGAACTACTCGGCCCGCGCGGCTACGCGTTGACCCACCTGTTCCGGTTTAAGGAAGCCGAAGCGGACTTGGATCGTGCGCTGGCGGTACTGGGCGACCGCAGCCCGACCATTCAGAACACCCTGCGCAGATATCTTGCCGGTGTACTGCTGCTGTCCGGGCGCAAGGAAGAGGCCTACCGGCAGGCCTCGGCATTGCTGGAGAGCAATCTGCGGATCTTCGGCCCCTCGCATCCGGAAACTGGACGCGCCTGGATCGCGGTCGGCAAAACGTCGTTCTATCTGGAAAAAACCGAGCGCGCGCAGGAAGCGCTCGACAAGGGCGCTCGGATCCTGGAAACCCAGGTCGGCGCGCATCATCCGGATCTCGCGGATGCCTTCGTGATCCGCAGCGGGCTGGCGTTCGAGCGTGGCGATATCGCGGATGCGCAGGCGCACTCCCGCAAGGCGCTGGACATCCTCGAGAGCGCCTATGGTCCTGGCCACGAGGCCGCGCTCAAACGCAGGACCGACCAAGCCTTCCTGCTGCTGCAGCGTGCCGACGCCGCAGGCATTGCCCAGCAGGATGCGTTGTATGCGGAAGCCGGTGATCTGCTTTTCGATGCGATCCAGAGCGGCCAACGACAGGGTCTGCCGATGGGGTACGCCCGCGACGAGTACGCGGCTATTCTGCTGCGTTTCGGCAAAGTTCCGGAAGCAGAATCGCAGGCGCGCATGGCGATCTCGGAAATGTCGGCCCTGTTCGGGGACGACAGCGACTATGTCACGCCTGCCCACATGAGCCTGATGCGAGTGCATACCGCGCGTGGCCGCTACGACGACGCGGATGCCATCGGTGCCAGGTTGTTGATTGTGGAGCGGGACAATTCCCCCTACACGCGCTTCATGTTGCTGAAAATGCTGTTGGAGAACGCGATCGCGCGCGGCGATCCGCAACCGATACGCGATGCGTATCGCGAAGCGGAGCGGCTGGCAAAGAAGCAGGGCTTCATGGATGCCCTGAAGAGGGTGCGCATCCCGGGCGCTGCTTCGCCGGCTGCGCAGGGTTGAAGCTGGAGCGCGCGCGAATGCGATCAGATCCGCGTATCCCGCAACATACTGGAACAGCGACATGTGCCTGATCGCGCTCGCCTGGCGCATGCACCCGCGCTACCGCTTGATCCTCGCGGCCAATCGCGACGAATTCCATGCGCGGCCGACCTTGTCGCTGGCCAAATGGCGCGACGCCCCGCAGATCATCGGCGGCCGCGACGCGCTGCACGGCGGCAGTTGGCTTGCCCTGCGCGGACGGCGGCTGGCGGCAGTCACCAATGTGCGTCGCCCGCCGGAGCAGGAGGGCCGCTCGCGCGGCGAACTGGTCGCCGATTTCGTGCGCGGAGATGCGGATGCGACTGCCGCCATGCAGTTGCTCGCGAACGACGCAATGCAGTATCGGCCGTTCAATCTGCTGATCCACGACGGCAACAGTTTAGCGTTCTCGACCAATCGTTCTGGCAGCGCAAGCCCTGACACCGCGAGCGGCCCCGGTTTCACGACGCGCACGCTGCACTCCGGCATCCATGGTGTCTCCAACGGCGCCCTCGATTCGCCATGGCCGAAAACAGAGATGCTGATGACAACGCTTGGCGAATGGGTCGCATCTTCCGCGGCGCATCTTCCTGTCGACAGCGTGCCTGATCTCGAATCGATCTTCGCTGCGCTTGCAGATACCACTGTCGCTGCGGATGAACGCCTGCCCGATACCGGCATCGGTCTGGAACGCGAGCGCTTTCTGTCGCCCGCATTCATCGCCCATCCGACGTATGGCACGCGAGCGAGCACGGTGGTGCTGATCGCGGAGGATCGTGTGGACATTATCGAG
>JAYUIZ010000881.1:0-1253 GCA_043765595.1 Lysobacter sp.
GACGCAAGTCGCGACGAATTGCAAAAAGTCTTTCCGCAGCCCGTCGCGACTTGCGTCGCTCCCACAAATGGCAATACCGGTCGCGTCACTCCCACAAACGGCGACACCGGGCAACCTTTCCGTCTCGCGGTGCTCTCAAGGAATCGCAGGCCAACTCGATGCGTATATCAGGCGCATGAATGTCATCGACACCTCACGCCACTCGTGACCCGTCCGGATTGTGTTCGATCATCCACAGTCCGGCCCAGAGTTTCAGATCGAGCTCGTAGCCTTCGCTCTGTTTTTGTATCAGCCACGCCGGTGCCTGCGCACGCGGCACGGCGTGGATGAGGATGTCCTCGTTGCCTACGCCGCCGCCTTCGCCGACTCTGACCAAGTCGCGGGCGCGGACGAACGCGATGCGTTCGTTGCTCATGCCCGACGAGGTGGGGCCGATCAGCAGCACCTCCACCTTGTTCGGATGCCAGCCGGTTTCCTCGACCAGTTCGCGCCGCGCGGCGTCTTCCAGTGAATCGTGGTGATGATCGTCGCCGACTAGGCCAGCTGGCATTTCGATGGTGCGCGCGCCGATAGGCACCCGATATTGTTCGACGAACAACACCTCGTCCTGCGGCGTCACCGCGATCACGATCACCGCCATGCCGCCGGCATGATGGCTACGTTCGCAGGATTCCCACTGGCCGATCTTCACCAGTCGCAGCCACTTGCCTTCGTAGAGCACTTCGCGGGGTTCGGTCATGCGGTCCTCGGTTTTCTGGTTTCCGTAGAGCGGCCTTCAGGTCGCTGGTTCTTGATTGTTCTGGTTGAAATCATCTGGTTGAAATCATCTGGTTAAATTTATCTGTTTGAAATCATGCAGAGCAGCGGCCTGAAGGCTGCTCTACAGGGTTTCGTGTCTTTCGTCTGCCTGCGGCGCATGGGTGGCGAAATCCAGGCCGCCGGCCGCGTAGATGCGTCTGCGCGTCATCGGCCCGAACCGCAGCGCTTCGCAGACCGCGCCGAGCGATGAGGCTTCGCCGGGATTGCGCTCGAAGCGCGGCGCGCTATCGCCCAGCGGCACGTCGCAGGCGATGGTGGTCAGCGTGCGGAACAGCAGCGCGTTGTCGCGATGCTCGCGCAGTTTCGCGGCGGCCTGCGCGGCACCGCGAAAGCGCAGGAACGGCACTTCCTCGACCCGCCGCAGCAGACTGTCGAGATCGCCGAAATGCGCCAGCAGGATTGCCGCAGTCTTGGCGCCAATCCCGGGGACGCCG
>JAYUIZ010000882.1:0-3586 GCA_043765595.1 Lysobacter sp.
TCGATGTGGGCCTGGAGATGAGCGGCAACCCGCGCGCCTTTAACGACATGCTGGACTGCATGTATCACGGCGGCAAAGTCGCGCTGCTGGGCATCCTGCCGCGCGGCGCCGGCATCGACTGGGACAAGGTGATCTTCAAGGGTCTGACCCTGCAGGGCATCTATGGCCGCAGGATGTACGAGACCTGGTACAAGATGACCCAACTCGTGCTGTCGGGTTTCCCGCTGGGCAAGGTGCTTAGCCACCAGCTGTCGATCGACGACTTCCAGCAGGGCTTCGACCTGATGGAATCCGGCAAATCCGGCAAGGTCGTGCTGAGCTGGAATTGACGGCGACCGGTCCTCGCAGACTCTGGCCGGATGAAAAAACGAAGGGCACCGATGGCGCCCTTCGTCGTTCACAGCTGATGGTTCGGACCTACTGGTCCGGGATCGAACGCTGTCGCTCAGCCGCCGATCGCGAAGGTCAGCACAAACTTGTCTTCGGCATTGTCCTTGCCGAACAGGTTTTCGCCGCTGTTGTCAGTACCGATGTAACCCAGACCGATGTTGACCGGACCGAAGTCGCGATTCACGCCGATCGAGTAGTCGATATAGCCGTCTTCGCTCGACAGATCCTCGTCCACCGTGGTGTAGCCCAGCCCGGCGGTGAGATTGATGTCGTTGCCGACGTCCCAACTGCCGCCCACAGCAAGATAGAAGCTGTCGGTCTCGGTCGCCAGGAAATCGTTGGTGTAGCCGAGGGTGGCCGAATAGTTCTCGGCGAAGGTCGCCTTGCCTATCAACTCGTTGTAGGCGTAATCCACGCCGTCCGGCTCGCCGATATAGTTGTAGCGGACCAGTTGCACGTCGAGGTTGACGACGTCGCTCAGGTCGCCGTTCCAGCCGACGAAAGTGTCGACTTCAGCATCGGTGTCTTCACCGAAGTCAACGTTCGACGCCCAAGCGCCGACGTATAGGCCGTTCGACCAGCTGTAGCCAGCGCCGGCCTGGATGGCCGGATGGTCGTCGGTCTGGGAGATGCCGCGGAACATGTATTCCGACGTGACTGCCGCATTCCAGTTGAAGCCGGAACCGTCATCTTCCTGGGCTTGCGCCGCCAGCGGCATGAGTGCCAGCAACGCCATAGAGATCAATTGTTTACGCACGAGAGCCTCCTCGAATTGTCATAGATCAAATAATGAGGGGGGGGGGGAGAGCAGATGCCGCTGTGAGCTGCATCGGAGGGAGATTAACCCATATTTAACCCCTCTGAACCTGCCAAAATCAGTTAGCAAAGATGGTGCCAAGTCTTTTCCCGAGGGCAATTGACCATACTTGGCACTACTTTTGCTTGTACCGCCCAAACTCTGCAAAACCCTGCAGATGCTTCATCAGCATTGAGACACGGCATGACTTACTCGGTAGCTCTTTGCGGATTGACAGCGAGGGATTCGCGACTGCTCGAGATCGTAATCAACCGCGCTGGCAGCGGCCGGCACACGTTCCGTGCGTCCCAGGCCGACAACGCCCAGACACCCCAGATTGTGATCGTAGATGCCAGTTCACCGGTATCGCTTGAGCTGTACCAGAACCTGCGCCATCGTTTTCCGGGACTGCTGGCGGTCACTATCTCGGATCACGGCATGGCCGGCGACAGCCGCTACCGGATCGAGCGCAAATCAGTGTTCCTGCAAGTGATGCGGGTACTGGAAGACCTTGCAGAGCATGAATTCACCGGCACCAAGGTCAGCACGCACCCCGCCGTGGCCACACAGCCGGTGCAGGCCCAACCTGCACCGGCCGCAGCCGCAGAGGACGCCTTCGTCGCGGGCATCGCAGGCCAGCCGCGGCCGCTCAGCGCGCTGGTAGTGGACGACAGCCTGACCGTGCGCGAGCAAATGCGCATGGCGCTGGAGCGCGTGGGAATTACCTGCGACCAGGCCGACAGCGCCGAAGCGGCGATGCAACTGCTGCAGTACAACAGCTACAACCTGGCATTCCTTGACGTGGTCATGCCCGGCACGGACGGCTATGAGCTGTGCCGCAAGATCAAACAGAACAGCTACACCCGGCTGATGCCGGTATTGATGCTGACCAGCCGCTCATCGCCCTTCGACCGTGCCCGCGGCGCACTGTCGGGCTGCGACAGCTACCTGACCAAGCCCATCACCTGGGACACCTTCAGTCAGGCGGTCGACAAAGCGCTCATGAAAACCTTCCGCAACGATCGCGCGCAGATGATTGCCCGCGGCTATCGCAGCTGATTCCCTCCACAGCACCCAGCCTGCAACGCTTGCGCTGTTCACCGCTTTCATCAAGGACCCTTCCACCATGCCCAAGATTCTGATCTGCGACGATTCCGCCGCCGAACTCGCCAACCTCCGCAGTATCCTCACCGACGCCGGCTGGCACTCGGTGACCGCCTCCAACGGCAGCGAGGCGGTGCAAAAGGCCGCGAGCGAAAAACCGTCGCTGATTTTCCTCGACATCATCATGCCGGACATGGACGGTTATGAAGCCTGCCGCCTGTTGCAGGCCAACCCCGACACCAAGTCCATCCCAGTGGTATTCGTGTCCAGCAAGAACCAGAAGGCGGATCAGATCTGGGCAAAGATGCAGGGCGGCAAGGCCCTCATCGGCAAGCCATATTCGGCCAATCAGATCCTCGACACATTGAAGGCCTACGGCTGAACATGTCCGCTATCGATGCGACCAGCTCGGGTTTCGATCCACCGGCACATCGCGACGCTCTGCGCATCGCGTTCAGGCCGCATCGAATACTGCCTTGGCTGCTGCTGCCGGAAGGCATGCCGCTGCAGGTGCTGGTCGAAACCACTGCGGTGCGTGTACCCAACACGCCTCCTTGGTTTCAAGGTGTGGTCAGCCAACGCGGCAATTTGCTGCCTGTATTCGACCTTCCTGCTTGGGCAGGACTGCCGGATGACGCCGACGCGCAGCCGAAAATTGTCGCGATCGGCCTGGGTGCGCAAGCATGCGCGATGCTCTGTGCGATCACGCCAACGCTATTGAGCGTCGCTGCCGAAGACCAAGCACCGAGCGATGACGGCGCGCTGTCACCGTTCCTAGGCCGCAGCTACACAAGCGCCTTGGGCAAAGCGCGTGAATTCGACATCCAGCGCTGGCTGGCGACTGCGGCACAGCGGATCTCCACCAACGTCGCAGCATGAAAGACCAATAACATACACGGCACAGCACGCCGACCCGCATTCAGACATTCGTTTCAAGGGGACACATGATGGCCAGCGCTTCTTCTACCTTCCTCGGCAGCATTCGCGGCCGGCTCATTGCCGGCAGCTCTGCGCTGGCGTTGATCCCGCTGATTCTGCTCACTACAGGGCTTTCTTATTATGCGGTCACGCAGGCAAAACAGTCGCTTGTCGAACGTACCGATGCACAGCTTTCAGCTATTCGCGAAGGCAAACGCGCCGAAATCAGCGGGTACTTCAACGGACTGTCTGGCAACGTACGCCTGATCGCGGGACTGGAAGAAGTGAAGGCAGTGTTGAAGACTGCTTCCGCAACACAACCTCAGCTCGAAACATCGATGGACGTCACTCTGGACACCGCGCGCGAACGCTTGAAAA
>JAYUIZ010000883.1:0-3584 GCA_043765595.1 Lysobacter sp.
GAGCAGCGAGATCACTTCGCGCTTGACCTTCTCCAGCATTTCGCCGAACAGCTCGAACGCTTCCTTCTTGTATTCCTGTTTCGGCTGCTTCTGCGCATAACCGCGCAGATGGATGCCCTGGCGCAGGTAGTCCATGCGACCGAGATGTTCCTTCCAGCTCTGGTCCAGGACGGTCAGCATCAGATGCTTTTCGAGCATGCGCATAGTGTCGCCGCCGACCGCGGCTTCCTTGTCCTCGAACAGCTTGAGCGCCGCGGCCTGCACGTAGTTGGCGATGCCCTCGGCGTCGATCTCGCTCTGTTCGCGCACGTGATCGCTCACCGGCAACGGCAGGTTGAATTCCTTGGCCAGCTCGGATTCCAGACCCTGGAGGTCCCACTGTTCGTCGATCGAATTCGGCGGCACGAAGCGGTCGACTACATCGGCGACCACGTCGTTGCGGATGCCGTCGATGTTGCCCTTGATGCTTTCGGCTTCCAGCAACTCGTCGCGCTGGCGGTAGATCACCTTGCGCTGGTCGTTGTTAACGTCGTCGAAGTCGAGCAGGTTCTTGCGGATATCGAAGTTGTGCGCTTCGACCTTGCGCTGCGCGCCCGCGATCTGTTTGCTGACCAGCGGGCTCTCGATGATGTCGTCTTCCTTCAGCCCCATTCGCGCCATCATCCGCTGCACCCAGTCGGCGGCGAAGATGCGCATCAGATTATCTTCGAGCGACAGATAGAAACGCGACGAACCCGGATCGCCCTGACGGCCGGAGCGGCCGCGCAGCTGGTTGTCGATACGGCGCGATTCGTGGCGCTCGGTGCCGACGATATGCAGACCGCCGCTCGCCTTCACCGCATCGTGGCGCTGCTGCCACTCGGCCTTGACGCGCTGGCGCTCGGTATCGACCAGTTCGGCGCCGGCTTCGGCTTCGAGCGCGGCGATCTCGGCTTCCAGTGAACCGCCGAGCACGATATCGGTACCGCGACCGGCCATATTGGTGGCGATGGTCACCGCGTGCGGGCGACCGGCCTGGGCGATGATGTGCGCTTCGCGCTCATGCTGCTTGGCGTTGAGCACTTCATGGACGATGCCGTCCGCCTTGAGCTGCTCGGAGAGCATTTCCGATACTTCGATCGAGGTGGTACCGACCAGCACCGGCTGGCCGCGACCGTTCGCGTCCTTGATCTCGTTGGACACCGCGCGGAATTTGCCGGCCTTGTTGAGGAACACCGCATCGGGATGATCCTTGCGCACCATGTCCCGATTGGTCGGGATCACCACCACTTCCAGTGCGTAAATATTCTGGAATTCGTAGGCTTCGGTATCCGCAGTACCGGTCATGCCCGAAAGCTTGCCGTACATGCGGAACAGATTCTGGAAGGTGATGCTGGCCAGCGTCTGGTTCTCGCGCTGCACCGGCACGCCTTCCTTCGCTTCGACCGCCTGGTGCAGGCCATCGGACCAGCGACGGCCGGTGAGCGTGCGCCCGGTGAATTCGTCGACGATCACCACTTCGCCGTCGCGCACGATGTAATCGACATCGCGCTGGAACAGCGCATGCGCGCGCATCGCGGCGTTCATGTGATGGACAACGTGGATATTGTGCGCGGCGTAGAGGCCATCTTCGGCGTCGATGATGCCGGCGCGACGCAGCAGATCCTCGGCGTGCTCCTGGCCGGCTTCGGATAGATGCACCTGCTTGCTCTTCTCGTCGATCCAGTAATCGCCGACGCCATCTTCCACTTCCTGGCGCTTGAGCTGCGGCACGATACGGTTGACCTTGACGTACAGCTCCGGCGATTCGTCGGCCGGCCCGGAAATGATCAGCGGGGTGCGCGCTTCGTCGATCAGGATCGAGTCCACTTCGTCGACGATGGCGTAATGCAGGCCGCGCTGGTGGCGGTCTTCCTTCGACAGCGCCATGTTGTCGCGCAGGTAGTCGAAGCCGAATTCGTTGTTGGTGCCGTAGGTGATGTCGGAACCATAAGCGGCGGCCTTGTCGCCGTGGTTCATGCCCGGGTAAACCACGCCCACCGACAGACCCAGCCAGTTGTAAAGCCTGCCCATCCACGCGGAGTCGCGCTTGGCGAGATAGTCGTTGACGGTGACCACGTGGACGCCCTTACCTTCCAGTGCGTTGAGGTACACCGGCAGGGTGCCAACCAGAGTTTTGCCTTCACCAGTGCGCATTTCCGCGATCTTGCCCAGATGCAGCACCATGCCGCCGATCAGCTGCACGTCGTAATGGCGCATGCCGAGGACGCGCCTCGACGCTTCGCGACACACCGCGAACGCTTCGGGCAGGACCCTGTCCAGGGATTCGCCGTTGGCGACGCGCTGCTTCAACTCGGGCGTCTTCGCCTGGAGTTCGGCGTCGGACAGCGCTTCCATCTGCGGTTCGAATGCGTTGATCTTCTTGATGATGCCGCCGAGTTGCTTGACGAAACGATCGTTGCGGCTACCGAAGATACTGGTCAACAGGCGATTGAGCATGGGCGGGGAATAATCGAAGGAGGAATGGGCGGCGGCCGACAGCCGTCCGCAACAAAAAGGGGCGCAGTGCGCCCCCGGCAACAGTCGATTGTACTTGGAGCCGGTGCCCCGGGGTATCAAGCCCGGGTTTCAAGGCATGGAAACGGCTTCAGCCCTTGCTGGCCGGCTTCACGGTTCCAGCGGTACCCAAGAACTGCAGCGGATTGACCACAACCCCGTTTTCCCAGACCTCGAAGTGCACGTGGGCACCGGTGGACCGACCGGTGGAACCGGCCTTGGCGATCTCCTGGCCACCGCGGACCAGATCGCCGGCCTGCCCGAGCAGGCGCGAGTTGTGCGCGTAACGGGTGACGTAACCGTTGCCGTGGTCGACCTCGATCACGTTGCCGTAACCGGAACGCACGCCGGAAAAAGTCACCACGCCGTCGCCGACCGCCATCACCGGGTCGCCAGTATTTGCCTCGAAATCCACGCCTTTATGGAGTTGGCTGCCGCCGCCGAACGGATCGGCGCGATAGCCGAAGCCGGAGGTGATGTAGCTGTTGGCGATCGGATACCGGGTGGGCATCGCGTTTTTGTCGAGTTCGCGATTGAACAGCAGCGCTTCGAGCACCGACAGCTGACCGCCGGCGTGTTCAAACTGGGCACCAAGATTGGCCAGACCAGTGCGCAGGCCGGTCGCCGGCATGTCGCGGACCGGGCCGGCGCCACCAACGCCGATCGGCTTGTCGAAGTTGAATTCGCCGTCGCCGAGCTGGGCGACGCGGGTCAGGCGCTCACCGAGCGCATTGAGGCGGTTGGCTTCGGCCTGCAGCTCACCGAGGCGCGCGGCCAGCGCATTGACTTCACGCTGCGCTTCGCGCCTGGTGTTTTCCAGACCATCGCGCTGAGCCGCGACCTCGGTCTTCAAACGGTTATATTCGGCGCCGCGGAGGATGCCCTGGCCGATCGTGCCAAACAATGCGCCCACAGTGAGCAGCGCAATGGCCGCATAGCCCGGCTTCTCGCGCATCGCCTGATGGCCGGAGGCTGCAACGCGAACCACGCGCGGACCGATTTTTTCAAAGGCATGGACTGCGGTGCTCTGAACAGCATGCGCGGCGGTC
>JAYUIZ010000884.1:0-1250 GCA_043765595.1 Lysobacter sp.
GGCGTCGTGATGGCGGGATCACCTTCGGTGGTCCCGCCCTACGCCAAATTCAGGTAAAAAATGACAGCGCGACTCGGTACAAAAAAGCCCGGCTTTCGCCGGGCTCTTTCGTATTGCGGGTAATGGGGTAATTACTTGAACTTGTACTGCAACTGCGCCGAAATCTCGCGGCCGACCGGGCTGTAACCGCGCCAGAAGTACGGGTAGGTGTTGAAGGTGTTGTCTTCTGGGCTGAAGCTGTTGAACACGTTGTTGACGAAGAAGCTGGCGGTCAGCTTGTCGGTAATCTTCTTGCTGGCGTTGATGTTCCACAGGAAATACGGCGAGATGCGTCCGGTCTCGGCCCAGTTCGGCACGCTGCCATAGCGGGTCATGAACACGGTTGCCGACCAGTCGTCTTTCGACCAATTGACCGACCCGCGGATACGGCTGCGGAAGTCGAAGTTGGCTGGATCGTCGCGGAAGTCCCTGTCGACACGATCGGTGGCGAAGGGCTGGTTTTCATTGCTCAGGCGGTGCGACCACTCGAGGCTGAAACCATAGTCGCCGAAACGATCAGTATCGAGGCGATACTTCACGGAGGCGTCCAGACCCGTCACCCGCTCATAGGCCTGATTCACGGGCCCGCTGCGGATTTCGCTGACGCGCTCGGTCGGCTCGCCGATGGCCGGTACACGTGTCACACGGCTGATGATTTCCTGGCAGAACGCCGAGTTGATGTTGAACTGGTAAGGCGTGCGTGTACGGCTCAAACCGGTACGGCAGCTGCCTTCGGCATCCAGGATGAAGGTAGAGGTCAGGTTGTTGATCGCGCCTTCCAGCTTAATGTCGTAGTAGTCGACCGCGAACGACAGGGCATCGGTGATGTCCCACACGAAGCCGGCGGTGAACGACTTGCCGGTTTCTTCTTCGAGCGTGGGTTCGCCCTTGCTGGTTGCGAAGATCGAATAGATGTTCGTCGTGCCGGCACAGGCCGAAGTGCCTGCCGGTGCAGTCGACGGTACGGTGGCGAAGCCGCCGCCCGACAGACAGCGGAAGGTGTCAAGCGTGTTGCCAAAGCTGCCGCTGCCTTCGTTGTAGACGAAGTGCATATCGGGAGCCTTGAAGCTCGTCGAGTAGTTGCCGCGGATCAACAGCGAATCGAACGGACGCCATTCGAGGCCTGCGGCCCAGGTCTTGGCGTCGTCCACGCTGGTGATGTCGTCGTACTTGTCGAAACGACCGGCCAGGCTCATCTTCAGCGATTCGAA
>JAYUIZ010000885.1:0-3576 GCA_043765595.1 Lysobacter sp.
GACAACCAGATCGGCTTCCATCAGGACCAGCCGACGCCGCTGATGCAGAAGCACTGGTCGGCGATCGGCGCAGCGCCCGGCTGCCGGGTGTTCGTGCCGCTGGCCGGTAAATCGCGCGACATGCTGTGGCTCGCGGCGCAGGGCCATCGCGTGCTTGGCGTGGAGCTGTCGCAGTTGGCGGTCGAACAATTCTTCGCCGAACATGGCCTGCAGCCCAGGATTGACGAAACACGGTACGGCCGGCGTTACCGCGTGGACGACCCTCAAACAGGCGACATCGAACTGATCTGCGGCGACGCCTTCGCGATGGACGCAGCGGCACTCGCCGACTGCGGCGCGGTGTTCGACCGCGCCGCGTTGATCGCGCTGCCGCCGGCGCTGCGGCTGCGTTACGTGGATGCGCTCTATGCATGCCTGCCGGCCCGATGCCGCGGGCTGCTGATCACGCTGGACTATCCGCAGGATGAGAAAGAAGGCCCTCCTTTCAGCGTGACCGAATCCGAAGTCCGCGCGCGTTTCGGCTCGCGCTGGAATGTGGATCTGCTGGAACGCCGCGATATCCTCGCGACCCAGCAGAATTTCATCGACGAAGGCGTGACTGCGCTGGATACCTGCGTCTATCGGCTTCACAGGCACGCGGACTGAACTGCAGTCCGATCGCGGCGCCGCTGTCGGTTCATCGGGCCTGAAGGCCCTCCTACCCGATCCCGCACAATTCGATTGACACGTAGGAGGGCCTTCAGGCCCGAGCTGTGCCACACAGACCGGTTAACATTCCTCGACCGCGATAGCCCGCAGGACGCCATGAGACCGGTTGCACCGCTTCCCCCTGTCGATCCTTCGCCGCCGCCCGCGTGCGGCATCTGCGGCGGCACGCAGCCGTCGCTGATCGGCAGCAAGGATTTTTCGCGCTCCGGCAACGATCATTTCGCAGGCGAACGCCAGTTCGCGGATACCGGCATCCACATCCCTTATCACCGCTGCCGCGACTGCGGTGCGGTGTTCACCGCCGCGCTCGACAGCTGGTCCGCGCAGGATTTCGCGCGCCACATCTACAACGACGATTACATTTTTTCCGACCCGCCGTTCGACAGCGAACGTCCGGCGCGCAACGCCGCCATCGTCGCCGGTATCTGGCATTACGAACAGGGCAGCCGCAGCGTGTTGGACTACGGCGGCGGCAACGGCCGGCTGGCCGCGGAGCTGCGCGCGCGCGGATTCGACGCGGTGAGCCACGACGCCTTCTACGACCCGCAGCCGCTGCCCGACCGGCGTTTCGGCCTGGTCTGCAGCTTCGAGGTGATCGAACATGTGCCGCATCGCGACCAGGCCGCGTGGGTAGCCGGCTTCGCGGCGATGATGGCGCCGTCGGCGGTCGGCCTGTTGGGCACTGAACTGGTGACCGAACCGGTGGATCTCGAACACTGGTATTTTTCCCCACGTAACGGCCATATCACCGTGCATACCGCGGACAGCCTGCAGCGGCTGCTCGCCCCGCACGGGCTGGAAGCTCTGACCATCGCCAACGGCCTGCATCTTGTGCACCGCACTGGCTGACAGCCATCCATGCGCGCCGACCAAGCGCACCGGAATCCCAGGACATCCCATGTTGAAGTGGCTCAAACGTATCTCGATCCTAGTGTTGGCACTCATCGTCATCGGTGCAGGTACAGGCTGGTGGCTGATGCGCGGCAGCGTGCCGACGCTCGATGGCGAACTCGCGCTCGATGGCCTGACCGCGCCGGTGACGGTGCAGCGCGACGCATTGGGCGTGGCGACCATCGATGCGGCGAACGAAATCGACGCGCTGCGCGCGCTAGGCTACGTACACGCGCAGGAGCGTTACTTCGAGATGGATCTGATGCGCCGCGTCTCCGCTGGCGAACTCTCGGAGCTGTTCGGGCCGATCGCGGTCGAGAAGGACAAGGCGCAGCGCGTGCATCGCATCCGCGCGCGGGTGGAGGCCGATCTCGCCGCGATGGCCGCGGACAAACGCCCGCAGCTCGAAGCGTATACCGCGGGCGTCAACGCCGGCCTTGCCGCGCTGCGCGTGCGGCCGTGGCCCTACCTGTTGCTGCGGCAGGAACCGAAGCCTTGGGAACTCGGCGACGCCGCGCTCACCGGTTTCGCGATGTATTTCGATTTGCAGGACGCTGGCAATCAGCGTGAACTGGCGATGTGGAAGATCAGGCCGCACCTGCCGCCCGCGCTCTACGATCTGCTCGCGCACGACGGCAGCCGCTGGGACGCGCCGCTCTATGGCCGCGCGCGCGGCGACGCGCCGCTGCCGACCGCCGATCAGGTGGACCTGCGCAAGCTCTCCGCGCCGCCGGGCGAGCGGCACGCTGTGGCGGCCGACGACATCGTCCCCGGCAGCAATAATTTCGCGGTCTCCGGCGCATTGACCGAAGACGGCCGCGCCATCGTCGCCGACGACATGCATCTTGGGCTGCGCGCGCCCAGCATCTGGTTCCGTGCGCGACTGCGCTATGCCGACGCGCGCGCGCCCAATGGCAAGGTCGACATCACCGGCTTCACCCTGCCCGGCCTCCCCACCATCGTGGTCGGCAGCAACACCCACGTCGCTTGGGCGTTCACCAACAGCTACGTCGACACCGCCGACTGGAAGATCGAAACCGCCTGCGGCAACGATAAAACCAGCGCAAAGGGCTGCATCAAGCCGATCACGCATCGCGAAATCATCCGCGTCGCAGGTGGCGCGCCGATCGACTTCGACGTCCAGGAAACCGCATGGGGGCCGGTATTGCACAACGATGGCGACAGACTTTTCGCGCTGCGGTGGAACGCGCACCTCAAGGGCGCGCTGGGGTTCGGCCTGACCGACTTCACGATCGCGCGCGATCTTGACGACGCGATGGCGATCACCGATCGCAGCGCGATGCCCACCCAGAATCTGCTGATCGGTGACTCGAAAGGCCGCATCGCCTGGCGCCTGATCGGTCCGCTGGCTGCGCGCAAGGCCGGCTGCGATGGCGCGCTGCCCATCCTTGCCGCACCGGCGCCGAACGACTGTCCGGGCTGGCAGATCGCCACCGACCGCTCGCCGACGATGATCGATCCCACCTACCACCGGCTGTGGAGCGCGAACCACCGCACGACCGACGGCGCGGTGCTGGCGCAGCTCGGCGACGGCGGCTATGCCTTCGGCGCGCGCGCGCGCCAGATCCGCAACGATCTGTTCGCCCGCGACAGATTTTCCGAACGCGATCTGCTCGCGATCCAGCTCGATGATCGCGCGGTGTTCCAGACTACTTGGCATGCTCTGTTGCTCGATACGGCTGCGCGCGCGAAAACACCGGCGCTGACCGAACTGGCCGAGGCGTCAAAACGCTGGGAAGGCCGCGCCAGCGTGAATTCGGTGAGCTACCGGATCGTGCGCGCATGGCGGATGGCGGTGCACGCGCGCGTCGCCGAAGGCCTGACCGCGCCGGCGCATGCGAAGCTCGGCAAGGACTTCAAGATGCCCGCCTTCCAGCAACTGGAAGGCGTGGTGTGGCCGATGCTCGCGCAGCGCCCGGCGCATCTGCTGTCGCGCAAGTTCGCCACTTGGGACGC
>JAYUIZ010000886.1:0-1247 GCA_043765595.1 Lysobacter sp.
AAGATCGGCTGCAATTGGGCATCGAGGGCTTCGGCTTCCGCGCGGCGACCGCTGCGGGCCAGATCGCAGAGCCGGCGCATCGCCACCGGCATCGCGTTCGAGGCCACCGAAATCAAACCGTCGGCACCGGCAAGCATGGCGCGGGCGGCAGTAGGGTCATCGCCCGACAGCACTGCGAACGCGGGCGAACGCAGGGCGAGCAGTTCAGCCATGCGCTCGGGTTCGGTGCGCGCTTCCTTGATCGCGACGATCCGCGGGTGTGAAGCCAGCTCAGCGACGGTCGACGGGAACAGGTCGCAGCCGGTACGGCCGGGGACGTTGTACAGCACCGTCGGCAGCACGCCGTCGTCGGCCACCGCACGGTAATGCGCGATCAGGCCGGCCTGGGTCGGGCGTACGTACGCTGGAGTGACCACCAGCGCGGCGTCGGCGCCGCAGGCGGCGGCGCGGCGGGTCAGCGCGATGGTTTTAGCGGTATTCGACAGCCCGGTGCCGGCCAGCACGGGAATGCGTCCGGCCACCAAGGCCACCGCACGGCGCAACAGCGTCTCGTACTCGTCGTCGCTGAGGGCATGGGCCTCTCCGGTGGAACCGGCGACCACTACGCCCTCGGTGCCGGCATCGATCTGCGACTGGAGCAGACGATCCCAGGCCTGGAGGTCGAGTTCGCCAACGAGGTCGCCGGACGCCGTAAAGGGGGTCGCCAGCGCAGTGATACTGCCGGACAGATGCACGCGAATGCCTTGGAATGACCGATGGTTCTGGAGGGGCGGCGCGGCCGGGACCGCGTCGTAGCAGCCGGATGTTACTTGGGAAGGTCTGAACACTCCATCCTTGCGTGAGTGAAGTCTGGGGGGCGGTGATGACAAAGCGGTACGTGATGCACAGCCTCCTCCAACATTGAAATCAATGGCTTGCGCCCCAACCTGCCTCCGCTCAAGCGCAAGTGAACCAAGCCGGCAGCACATGCCGTCAAGTTTGCTTGCGGGTCGAAACCGCGGCCCAGTATGCTGCCCGCAGTCTGGACCGCGCGCAGCGCGACTGGACTTGGCTGCAACGATCCTGCCGGCGCGACTCGTTAGAATAGTCCGGCTGGAACAAGCTCGCCGGGCCGTACAGGCCGCAATCGTGTTCCTTGGACCCATTTCTCAACATTTTCCTCGCCGCGGACCTCACCTTGACCGAATCTGTTACCGCCACCGCCCGACCAGCGCCGAACGAGAATTACCTGCTGATCAACGCCTATA
>JAYUIZ010000887.1:0-11096 GCA_043765595.1 Lysobacter sp.
TCTTTTGTGATGCTCAGGGTTGTGTGGTTGTAAGGAATTTCTTCCAGCGTCCTAGTGTGCAGGTTTGAGATAACTAACTGCTATAGTTCTCAGCTACTATCCTGAAATTCTTGAGCAGCATGCCATGCATGCTGCTTTTTTCTATGAAAAACATCCGCAACTTTTCAATCATCGCCCACGTCGATCACGGCAAGTCCACGCTCGCCGACCGCATCATCCAACTGTGCGGCGGGCTGGAGGCGCGCGAGATGGAGGCGCAGGTGCTCGATTCGAATCCGATCGAGCGCGAGCGCGGCATCACTATCAAGGCCCAGTCTGTGTCCTTGCCCTACACGGCTAAGGACGGGCAGATCTATCAGCTCAATTTCATCGACACCCCCGGCCACGTCGACTTCAGCTACGAAGTCAGCCGCTCGCTGGCAGCCTGCGAAGGCGCGCTGCTGGTGGTGGATGCTGCGCAAGGCGTCGAAGCGCAGTCGGTCGCCAACTGCTATACGGCTGTCGAGCAGGGTCTGGAAGTGGTGCCGGTGATCAACAAGATCGATCTGCCCACGGCCGACATCGAAAAGGTCAAGGCCGAGATCGAGGCGGTGATCGGTATTGACGCCGAGGATGCGGTCGCGATCAGCGCCAAGACCGGCCTGAATGTCGGCGACGTGCTGGAAGCCATCGTGCATCGCATTCCGCCGCCGAAGCCTCGCGATACCGACAAGCTGCAGGCGCTGATCATCGACTCGTGGTTCGACAACTACCTCGGGGTGGTTTCGCTGGTGCGGGTGATGCAGGGCGAGATTGTGCCCGGCACCAAGATTCTGGTGATGACCACCGGCCGTACCCATCTGGTCGACAAGGTCGGCGTGTTCACCCCTAAGCGCAAGGAGCTGAAAAAACTCGGCGCGGGCGAAGTGGGCTGGATCAACGCCAGCATCAAAGACGTGCACGGCGCGCCGGTCGGCGACACCCTGACCCTGGCCAGTGATCCGGCCGACAAACCGCTGCCAGGTTTTCAGGAAATGCAGCCGCGGGTGTTTGCCGGTCTGTTCCCTGTCGACGCCGAAGACTACCCGGATCTGCGCGAAGCGCTGGACAAGCTGCAGCTCAACGACGCCGCGCTGCGTTTCGAGCCGGAAAGCTCCGAGGCCATGGGCTTCGGCTTCCGCTGCGGCTTTCTGGGCATGCTGCACATGGAAATCGTGCAGGAGCGCCTGGAGCGCGAATACGACCTCAATCTGATCAGCACCGCGCCCACCGTGGTGTACGAAGTGCTGAAGACCGACGGCACGGTGATGGCGCTGGACAACCCGGCCAAGTTGCCGCCGACCAACCACATTCAGGAAGTCCGCGAGCCCATCATCCGCGCGAATATCCTCACGCCGCCGGATTACGTTGGCAACTGCATCACCCTTTGCGAAGAGAAGCGCGGTTCGCAGATCGGCATCAACTATCTCGGCGGCCAAGTGCAGATCAGCTATGAACTGCCGATGGCCGAAGTGGTGCTGGATTTCTTCGACAAGCTGAAGTCCGTGTCGCGTGGTTATGCGTCGCTGGACTATCACTTCCTGCGCTTCGACGCAGGTCCGTTCGTACGCGTGGATACGCTGATCAACGGCGACAAGGTCGACGCGCTGTCGATTATCGTCCACCGCAACTATGCGGACCGTCGGGGCCGCGAACTGTGCGAGAAGATGAAGGAACTGATTCCGCGGCAGATGTTCGACGTCGCGATCCAGGCCGCGGTCGGTTCGCAGATCATCTCCCGCAGTACCGTCAAGGCGCTGCGCAAGAATGTCTTGGCCAAGTGCTATGGCGGCGACATCAGCCGCAAGAAGAAACTGCTGGAAAAACAGAAAGAAGGCAAAAAGCGGATGAAGCAGGTCGGACGGGTGGAAATTCCGCAGGAAGCCTTCCTCGCCGTGCTGCAGATGGATAGCAAATAATATTTCTACCTTCTCCCGCCGGGAGAAGGTGCCCGCAGGGCGGATGAAGGTGCGGCGAAGCGGCGAACCTTGAATGTCCGCCACTTTTCCGTACCCTCACCCCACCCCCTCTCCCGGTGGGAGAGGGGATTTTCATTTGGAGACTGTATGGTCTGGTTCGAAATCGTTCTCGTCACGCTGACCCTGCTGACCGGTCTGATCTGGTTGCTGGACCGGCTGTTTTTCGCCAAGCGCAGGGCCAAGGCCGATGGCCTGCTGGACGAAAACAGGGAGCCGGTGATCGTCGATTACGCCCGGGCATTCTTCCCGGTGCTGGCGCTGGTGCTGATGCTGCGCAGCTTCGTCGCTGAACCGTTCCGCATCCCGTCCAGTTCGATGATGCCGACGCTGCTGATCGGCGATTTCATCCTGGTCAACAAGTTCGCCTATGGGCTGCGCCTGCCGGTCACCAACGGCAAGATCATCGAAGTCGGCGAACCCGGTCGCGGCGATGTGGCTGTGTTCCGTTATCCCGGCAATGGACCGGACGACCCCAATACCGGGGCGGACTACATCAAGCGCGTGATCGGGCTGCCGGGCGACACCATCGAGTACGCCGGCAGCACGCTGAAGATCAATGGCCAGACACTGGAATACGTCGAGAACGGCGCGTTCAGCGGCAATGGCCGTAACGCCGAAATGAACGGCGCTGCGCGATTGACCGAAAAACTTCCGGGCCATTCGCATGAAGTGCTGGAGATGCCCGACCAGTTCGCCGACCCGCGCGGAGAAGGCCAGTGGGTGGTTCCGGCCGGTCACTATCTTGTGATGGGCGACAACCGCGACCGCAGCGATGATGGTAGATTCTGGGGCTACTTGCCCGAGAATCGGCTTCGTGGCAAAGCCTTCCTGGTGTGGTTGAACTGCAGCGGCTGGTTCTGCACCGACAGTTTTGAACCCTCACGGATCGGCAACGGCATTCCGTAAGCCGGGTTTGGGCAATATCCGCGCGGTCACGCGCACCGTCATCAACCACATCATCGTTCCGGGGGATTGAACATGCGACGCAATCAGAGACGCAATCAGAGCGGCATCACGTTGATCAGTTTCGTCATCGTTGCGGCAGTGGTCGGATCTTTCCTGTTCATCGCCATGAAGCTCTTTCCGATGTACCAGGAGTATTACGGCGTGAAGTCGGCAGCGAAAAGTCTGGCCGGCGAAGTGGGTATCGCCAACGAGCAGCCGGCACAGATCAAGGACAAGCTCTTCAAGCGGTTCAACATCGGCTACGTGAATTCGGTCAAGCCCGAACACGTGAAGATCGACACCGGCAGCGGCAGCAAAGTGATGCACATCAATTACGAAGTGCGCGTCACTCTGTTCGGCAATCTCGATGCGGTCGGCAGGTTCGTCATCGATCAGCCGCTCGGTGGCACCGCATCGTATTGAAGGAGTCGAATTGAAGCAGTCGAAGCCGCGGTGAGCGTCGCCCATGCAGCCGGAAGCCATTGCCTCGGTGGGCACGTCTTCCGCGATTCGAGCCTGCTGGAACGGGCGCTGACCCATCGCAGCGCCGCGGCTGTTCACAACGAGCGTCTGGAATTTCTGGGCGATGCGCTGGTCGGTGTGTTCGTCGCCGAGGCGCTCTATCTGCGTTGGCCCAAGGCCCCCGAAGGTGATCTGACCCGCGCCCGCGCCGAACTGGTGCGCGAATCCTCCCTCGCTTTGCTGGCGCGAAAACTCGAGCTGGGCCAGCGGATCCTGCTGGGTCCGGGCGAGATGAAATCCGGCGGCCATCGCCGCGATTCGATTCTTGCGGACGCTCTGGAAGCGGTGGTCGCGGCGATCTATCTCGATGCCGGTTTCGAGGCCTGCCGCGCCGCGGTGCTGCCATGGTTCGCCGAATCCATCGACGCCCTGCCGCCGCTGCACAAGCTGGGCAAAGACGCCAAAACCCGATTGCAGGAGTGGCTGCAGGGTCGTCAGTACCCGCTGCCGGTCTACGCGCTGCTGGGCGAAAGCGGCGAGGATCACGCCAAATCGTTCCGGGTGAGCTGCACCCTGAACGACCCGGCCATGATCTGCGAAGGCGAGGGCGGTTCGCGCCGCGCCGCCGAGCAATCTGCGGCCGAATCCATACTGCAGGCGCTTGCTGCAGAGGCGTGATCTGCCCCTCCCGGTTTCCGGCTTTCGTCGTCCCGGGAACCCCGGCGGTTACAATGCCGGCATGAATACCCCTCCCTACCGCGCCGGCCACGTTGCCGTCCTCGGCCGTCCCAACGTCGGCAAATCCACCCTCATCAACGCGCTCGTCGGCAGCAAGGTCAGCATCGTCTCGCCTAGGCCACAGACCACCCGTCACCGTCTGCTGGGCATTGCCACGTTCCCAGAAGGTCAACTGCTGTTGGTCGACACTCCCGGCCTGCATCGGGGCTTGGGCACTGCCACCGCCTCGGCGATGCACAAGATGATGAATCGCGCCGCCCGCGGGGCGGTGGAAGGCGTGGATGTCGCGATGCTGGTGGTGCGCGCCGGGCAGTGGAGCGAAGAAGACACGCTGGCCTACGACGCGATGAAGGACGCCGGTATCCCGGTGGTGCTGGTGGTGAACCAGGTCGACCGCTATCCCGACAAGACCGTGCTGCTGCCATACCTGCAGACGGCCAATGAAGGCCGCGAATTCGCCAGCGTGCATCCGGTCTCCGCGCTCAAGCGCAAAGGGCTGGAATCGCTGGTGAAAGCGGTGCTGACCCATCTGCCGGAACAGCCTGCGCTGTACGCAGAGGACGAAATCACCGACAAGAGCCAGCGTTTCCTCGCTGGCGAGCTGGTGCGCGAACAATTGATGCGCCAGCTCGGCGCTGAACTGCCGTACGCGACCACGGTGGAGATCGAAAGCTTCGTCGTCGACGGGGCCATGCTGCGCATCGGCGCGGTGATCTTCGTTGAGCGCGAGAGCCAGAAAGCCATCGTCATCGGCAAGGGCGGCACCCGCCTGCGCGAGATCGGCACCAAGGCACGGATCCAGATGGAGCGGATGTTCGACAGCAAGGTCTTCCTGCAAACTTGGGTGCGCGTGCGCGAGGGCTGGTCCGACGACGAGGCGGCGTTGAAGGCGTTCGGTTACACGGAATAATCGGGAATCCACGAAATGCCAGCGGCCGTAGTGCCTGTTATTGCGAACCCCGGTTTCATGGGGTGAGGGATCTGTTGTTCACGGCTGCCTCAAGAACAAAAACAGGTCCCTCGGTTTCGCCTCGGAATGACATCGCCGTTTTCCCGCCGACACGATCGGCTCATCGCAGGTAATGATGCGTTATACGGCCCAACCCGCCTTCGTCATCCACGCCCGCGCCTGGCGCGAAACCAGTCTGCTGGTGGAAGTGCTCACCCATGAGCATGGACGCGTGGGTCTGGTCGCGCGCGGTGTACACGGGCCGAAGAAACAACAGCTGCGCGCCGCGCTGCAGCCGCTGCAGCACATCCGCTTCGACGCCGTGCAGCGCGGTGAACTGGCGCAGTTGGCATCGGTGGAAGCCATCGACGAAGCCCCGCGTCTGCACGGCGATGTGATGCTAGCCGGCTTCTATCTCAACGAACTGATGCTGCGGCTGGCGCCACGTCACGACGGCGCCGGTATCCTGTACGCGATCTATGGTGAAACCCGCGCGCGCTTGGGCCTGGAACTGCCGCTGGCGTGGACGCTGCGACGGTTCGAGCGCGACCTGTTTGAAGCGCTGGGTGTCGGTTTTGCCTGGGATTGCGACGGCGACGGCGCTGCCATCGACCCGGCGGCGCGCTATCGGCTCGATCCCGAACACGGGCCGCGGCGCGTACTGGGCGATACCGGCCGCAACGATCGCAGCCATACCGCGACCGGCCGCGCGTTGCTGGATCTGGCTGCCGACCGCGAGCCCTGCGCGGAGGATATGCCCGGCCTGCGCCGGGTGATCCGCGCAATGCTGTTGCATCACCTCGGCGGACGTGGACTGAAATCGTGGGAATTGATCGCAGCGCTGCCGCGTGCGTCGGTCGAGCCGTCGATTGAGCCGACGGTCGGGATTCAGGCGGACAGCGACAACAGCGTGTCCTGAAGCGCGCCTTCGAACCACTTCGCCGCGTCCGCGGACGCCGGCGCATCGCGCAGGCTTACTACCGCGCCACCCAGGCGTACGGCGCCGACGAAACCGCAGCTCGCCTGCAGCTTGTGCAATTCATTGCGCAGCGTGGCCGCATCTCCGCTCGCGAGCGCGACGGACACGCGCAGCGACACCAGCGGCAGTTCCTGCGCGAACAGACCGCGCATCGCGTCGACATGCGCCCGGTGTCCGTTGAGCGCGCGCAGCGCCGCGTCGTCGTCCCAGATCGGCAGCTTGCCGCAGCGTGTTGGGGCATCCCATTGAGCGCGGTCCGTCTCGGCCGATGTGCCGTGTCCGCAGAATCTCCGGATCGCGCCCTGCAACTGCGCCACCGACAGCGGCTTCTGCAGCACTTCCTCGAAACCGGCGTCGATCAGCGCATCGAGTTCATCACGACGCGCATCCGCAGTGTGCGCCAGTGCGGTGATGGTCATGCCGCGCGCGCGAAGTTCGGCGAGCAGATCCGCGCCGTGACCGTCGGGCAGATTGGCGTCGAACAGCCAGAGATCGTGCGCGTGGGCAGATGCCAAGGCGCGCGCTTCGGCCAGCGTGCCCGCGGTATCGACCCGTGCCGGCAACGATTCGATGGCGGCCGACAGGAACGCGGCGCTCACAGGATCGTCTTCCAGCAGCAGGATGCGGGGCGGGGCGACGGAAGCGGATGCGTTCATTGCGGGTCATTTATGCTGACGGCCATGCCGGCCCCGATCTTACGCATTCTGCTGTTGCTCGTGCTGTGTGCGCCGTGTTGGCCGCAGACAGCGCTGGCGCGCACGGCGACGGCCGATATCGCGCGCATTCGCACCGGTCTGGCGACATTGGAACAGGTCAACGTGCGCCTCGACTGGTCGAAAACCGCCGGCCGCGGCACCCTGCGACTGCGCGTCGGCCGGCTTGACGCCCCGGGCCTGGGTTACGCCTTCCGCGATCTCATCTGGCAGTGTCCGCTGCAGCGCGATGGCGAAGGCGGCTGGCGTTGCGACGGCGAACTGCGCAGCGGCGATGCGCGGCCGATGCGCTTGAGTATCGATTTAGCAACCGCGTTCACCGATGTTGTGCTGCGTCAGGGCGACGCGCGGCTGGAAGTGCATCGCCAGGCCGCAGCGCCGGACGACACCCGCATCGATCTGGTGAAGGTGCCGCTGATCTGGTCGCAGTCGTTGCTCAGCCGCGCCTGGGCGGATGGCCGCTGGAAGACAGGCCAACTCGACGGCCGCCTTGTGGTCAGCGTGCCGACGGACCAGCCGCTGCGCGTGACCGGGCCGTTGACGCTGGCCGGCGCGGCGCTGGAAACGCCCGACGGCAGCATCGCCGCCGAAGGTCTGGGCGCGAATCTCGCATTGGATTACCGCAGCAGCGCAGACGAACAGCGCGTCGATGTGCGCGGCGAACTGCGCGGCGGCGAGTTGCTGTTCGCCAGCGCCTATGTCGCGCTGCCGGCGACACCGGTGACGCTGCGCGTCGATGCCCATGGTGATGCTACCGGCGGCTGGCGTTTCCCGACCCTGCTCTGGGGCGACGGCGACGCGTTCATCGCGCGTGGAAGCGCAGCGCTCGCGCCCGACGGTGCGCTGAGCGCGCTCGATATCGAAATCGGCAGCGACGATCTTGCGCCCGTAACTGGCCGCTACCTGTCGGGTTGGCTCGGCGGTCTCGGTCTGGGCGAACTCAGTCTGAAAGGGCGTCTGCACAGCCGTTTGCGACTGGACGCCGCCGGCATGCGCGGCTTCGAGGCGCGCTTTGATCAGGTCGATGTGTTGGAGCCGGGCGGCATGTTCCGTTTCGACGGCTTGCACGGCGATCTGCGCTACTCCGCCGGTGCGCCGGTGGAGAGCGCGCTGCGCTGGCGCAGCGGTCAACTGTACGGTCTTGATTTCGGCGCCGCAGAACTGCCGCTGCGCAGCGCCGACGCTGCGATCTCGCTGCGCGCCCCGGCCGCGGTCGATGCGATCGGCGGCACGCTTCGATTTGATCATTTCCGACTGCAGCCGCCCAATGGCGACAAGGGACTGCAGGCGAATTTCGGCCTGACGCTCGACAAGTTCGATATCGGCAAACTCGCGCAGAGCATGGAGTGGCCGGCGTTCCGCGGCACTCTCAGCGGCAGCATTCCGAATGCGCGCTACGTCAATGACACCCTGGTCTTCGAGGGCGGATTGGAGATGCGCGTGTTCGATGGCATCGTCAAAGTATCTTCGCTGGCGATGGAGCGACCCTTCGGCGTGGCGCCGACGCTGTCGGCGGATCTCGCCCTCGACCATCTCGATCTGTTGTCGGTCACGGAAGTCTTCGATTTCGGCAGCATCAGCGGCCGCCTTGATGGCAGCATCCGCGAACTGCGCCTGGTCGACTGGACCGCGACCGCATTCGACGCCGAGTTCCAGACCCAGCGCCGCCGCGGCGTGAAACAGCGGATCAGCCAGCGTGCGGTGCAGAATATTTCCAGCGTTGGCGACGCCTCGTTCGTGACCAGCCTACAGGGCCAACTGATCGGTCTGTTCGATGATTTCGGCTATCGACGGCTCGGCATTTCCTGCCGGTTGCGCAACCAGATCTGTGCGATGGGCGGTCTCGAAAGCTTCGACGCGAGTAGCGATGATGCGACTGCGGCGGGCTCAGGTTCAGACAGCGGTGGATTTACTATCGTTCAGGGTTCAGGGATCCCGCGCTTGAACGTGGTGGGGTTCAACCGACAGGTAGATTGGCCGACGCTCGTGGAGCGCCTGCAGGCGGTGGGCAGCGGCGATCTGAAGCCCGTAGTCGAGTAAGCTTTCGTCGATCATCTTTTCCATCCATCAGCATTTGCACACCTTCCGGGAGATACGAGCATGCGTCGTTTGTTAGGGCTTTCCATGGTTGCCACGGTGGTCCTCACCGCCTGCGTCACCATCAACGTGTATTTCCCGGCGGCTGAAGCTAAGGAAGCCGCCAAAGTCTTCGTCGAGAAGGTCATCAACGACGCTGCTGAGGCGCCCAAGCCTGATGGCGGCGGTGGCGGCATGGCGCTCGAAGCACCGCGCCTGGAGCTGCCGCGCTTCGATCCGCTGATGCTGATCGGCATCTCCCCGGCCTATGCCCAGAGCCAGCCCGATTTCAATATCCAGACCCCGGCGATCACCGCGATCCAGTCGCGGATGGAGCAGCGTTTCGACAGCGCCCTGCGTCCGCATTTCGAATCCGGCGCGCTGGGCTTCACCGAGGACGGCCTGGTGGTGGTGCGCGATGCCGCCGCGCTGGCGCTGAAGGATCGCGTGCCGGTCAACACCGCCGTCGCCGACGAGAACCGCGACCGCAAGGCCGTATACCGCGAAATTGCCGTGGCAAACGGTCATCCCGAGTGGGAAGGCCAGATCCGCAGCGTGTTCGCCAAGCAGTGGGTCGACAGCGCCCGCGGCGGCTGGTGGTATCAGCGCGGCGGGGCATGGAAGCAGAAATAAGCGCTGCCGCGATGCTTGTGCCTGGAATGTAGGAACGGAACTCGGACATCGCCAGCAAGACGCCCGCTTCGGCGGGCGTCGTCATTTCCGGTGTCATGAGACAATCTGCGGCCGTTTACAGCACCCGCAGACCCGTGGCCCGCATCGACCAGACCCCGTTCGCACTCGACATCGTTTCCCTCGGCCACGATGGCCGCGGGGTGGCACGTAGGCCTGACGGCGATGCGCACGCCGGCAAGACCGTCTTCGTCGCAGGCGCGCTGCCGGGCGAGCGGGTGATGGCCAAGCAGACGGCGCGCTCGCGCCATTTCGATGAGGCGACGACGGTGGAGGTGCTGAGCGCATCGCCGGACCGGGTCGAGCCTTACTGCCCGCATTTTGGCGTCTGCGGCGGCTGCGTATTGCAGCATCTGGCCGAAGATCAGCAGATCCTGTCGAAACAACAGGTGCTGTTCGACAACCTGCAGCGGATCGGCCACGTGGAGGCGCGCGCGCGCCTGTCGCCACTCACCGATGCGGCTTGGGGTTATCGCCGCAAAGGCAGGCTGTCGGTGCGCCGCGTCGAGAAGAAGGGCAAGACCTTGGTCGGCTTCCGCGAAACAGACCCGCGCTACGTCGCGGATCTGTCGGTCTGCCGTACGGTGATTCCGCAGATCGGCGAAAAAGTCGCCGCGCTGTCGGCACTGGTCGATGGGCTCGACGCGCGCGGCGATATCCCACAGATCGAATTCATCGCCGGCGACGCCACGCCCGAATACAGCGGTGTCGCGCTCATATTTCGTCATTTGAAGCCGGTGAGCGCGCCCGATCGGGCCGCCATGATCGATTTCGGGCAGAAGAACGGGTTCGCGATCTTCCTGCAGCCCGGCGGGATCGATTCGGTGCATGCGTTGTGGCCCGAGGCGCCGCGTCTGGCGTTCGCGCTGCCGCAATGGAATCTCGAATTGAATTTCCGGCCGCTGGATTTCATCCAGGTCAACGCCGGGCTGAACCAGAAGATGATCGCGAAGACAGTGGAACTTCTGGATGTGCAGCCCGACGAGCGGGTGCTGGATCTATTCTGCGGCCTGGGCAATTTCACGCTGCCGCTGGCGCGCCTTGCGCGCGAAGTGGTGGGTGTGGAAGGTGAGGCCGGGTTGGTTGCGCGTGCGAAAGACAACGCGGCGCACAACGCGCTCACCAATGTGCAGTTCCATGCCGCCGACCTGGCCCAGGATCTGTCCGGCTTGCCTTGGATGCGTGCGGGCTTCGACAAACTGTTACTCGATCCGCCGCGCTCGGGTGCGGACGGCGTCTTGAAACAGCTGTCGTTGAAAGGCCTGAAGCGGATCGTCTACGTCAGCTGCCATCCGGGCTCGCTGGCGCGCGATGCCGGCTATCTGGTCAACGAGCGCGGCTGGGTGCTGAAGTCCGCGGGCGTGATGGACATGTTTCCGCATACCGCCCACGTTGAATCGATCGCGGTGTTTGAGCCGAAGTGATGCCGCCCACGCCCGGCGGCACGGGCGTGATGCGTCAGTTGATCGCCCGAGACAACGGACTGGTTTCCATCTGCGGCGTTGCAGCGGTTTGCTGCACTGGAGGCACAGGTGCCGGTGGTGGCA
>JAYUIZ010000888.1:0-11094 GCA_043765595.1 Lysobacter sp.
GTGGCGCGGACAGGATGCCGGCGGCCGGGATGGCCGTCGCTACGACGGCGCTCGCCGCAGAGGTGGCATGGACGCGATACCCATTCGACAGGTTCAGGACCAGAACGATCTGGTCTGTCACTGCGCGGGCGTCTGTCGCGCGCGGATCAAGGCCGCCATCGCCACCGCGCCGGCTTCAACGCTGGAATCGCTGGGCACCCAGCTCGGCTGCGGCGTGCAGTGCGGCTGCTGCCGGCCGCTGGTGCAGGAGCTGCTGGGCGAGTCGCCGTGGTACGAGGTGGCCAACACCATGCGCACGGTGCTCACCGACGCCGAGGCCCCGGAACGCCGTATCGTGCAGATCGACCTGCAACTCGTGGGCTTCCCACCCTATCCGCAAGCGCTACCCGCGCAGCACGTGGTGTTGCAGGCGTGGCTGGACGAGAGTTGGGTAACGCGAACCTATACCGTTGTCCGCCAATCGGAAGACGGCAACACCGTCAGCATCGCGATGCGGCGCATCGAGGGCGGCGAACTCAGCATGCGCCTGCTGGATGCCGACGACCCAACCTTCGCTTCGATTCCGCTGCGGATCGCGATCCCGGCCGGCGAGGCCGATCCCGCGGATGGCAGGCCGGTGGTGTGCTTTGTCGCCGGCGTGGGCGTGACCCTGGCGCTGTCGCTGCTGCACGGCCATCGCCCCGATCAGTCCTTGCATGTGGACTACAGCGCGTCGCGGCGCGGAGACATGGTCTATGCCGACCGGATCGAAGCATCCGCGATGAGCGGCCGCGGTGTCAGCTGCCATCTGCGCGCGGACGACACCGAGGGCTTCATCGACGATGAGGACATCCTCGAGACGGTGAAACAGTTTCCCGGCGCGCGCTATTACGTGTGCGGTCCGCCGGTCTATACGCGCCGGCTGCGGGAAGGCCTGTTCAAGGCGGACGTGAACGATGCCGATGTGCGGGTGGAGGCCTTCTTCCTGAAGACCAATGCCCCGCGTCGTCGCAGCATCCGCCGACTGGCCTATGCCGCGGGCCTTGCGGCGTCTTTCCTGCCGCTGCTGTTGTTGGCACCCGCGCTGGCGGACTTCGTGCCCAACAACGCGCACAATCCGGGACACACCGAACTGGCCTGCAGCGACTGCCATCGTGAGGCACCGGGCAGTATTCGTCAGCAGGTGCAGGCCAAGGCCAGGCACCTGCTGGGGCTGCGCGCGACCGATGTCGAATTCGGCATGCAGCCCGTGGACAACGCCGCCTGCATCGGCTGTCACGACAATCCCGACGACCGCCATCCCGCGCATCGTTTCCTTGAGCCGCGCTTCGAGGCCGCGCGCCATGCGATCGCACCCGAGCAATGTGTCAGCTGCCATCGCGAGCACACCGGCACGCGCGTCAGCCAGACCGACGCCGGCTTCTGCATCGCCTGCCACAGCGACATCGCGATCAAAGACGATCCGACGCAGCCAACGCATGAGGCCCTGATCAAGGATCAGCGTTGGGAGACGTGCCTGACCTGTCACGATTTCCACGGCAATCACGGCCACGATCCGCCGCATGATCTCAAGGACGCGCTGACGCCCGATGTCGTCGCCGCCTACCTCGATGCCGCCGCGTCGCCATATGGCGACACCGTCGTGAAAGCCAGAAAGCCCGGGGCCGCGCCATGAAGCAAGCGAAGATCCACAAATCCGTGCTGGTTCTCGCAGCGCTGTCGGTGATCGGCATCTACCTGTTCGCCACCGCGCCACCCGATCTGGACGACAGCGCCAGCGGGGGCCGCGATGTACCCGTCGAAACGCTGTTCCGCCTGCTCGACGCCGAAAACGCATCGATCCGCGCGATCTACACGGCTGAGATCGTCACGCCCGGGCTGAAGACGGGGCTCAAGTATCGGGAGGACTGGAAAGCCAAGGACGTGCATGCCGGGCCGTTGCCGGCGCTGTTCCTGCGCGAAACCGCAAACCGGCTGCAACAGCGCATCCCGGAGCTGAGTCTGTTCCTTGGCTCCACCTATCCGATCGAAGCCTCCAACCTGTTCAAGGGCACACAGCTGGCGTATTTCGAGAAGATCGAGCGGGAACAACAACCGCAGTTCTTCATCGACGACAGCACCGGACGCTACACCGCGATGTTTCCGGATGTGGCATCGGCACCCGCCTGCGTGAGCTGTCACAACGAACATCCGGACAGCCCACGCAAGGACTGGACACTCGATGATGTGATGGGCGCCACCACCTGGTCGTTCCCGCGCGCGAAGATTTCCACTGACGAACTGGTGGAGATCCTCGGTGCGTATCGCATCGTCGCGATGGACGCATACGGCTCGTATCTGAAGAAGACCGCGACCTTCGATGCTGCGCAACGCCCGCAGCTGGGCAAACGTTGGCCCAGGGACGGACTGTTCCTGCCCGATGACAACACCTTCCGCAAGCGCATCGAAGCCAGCAACTCCACCGCATCGCTAAATCTGCTGCTGCAGACGTATTCGTCGCCGGAGCGCACGCCCGCAGCCGAAAACAAGCCGCCGGCACTTACCGGCGGCACCAGCGCGCCGGACACCGCAGGCAGTGCGCCATGAACGCGCGATCGCGACGCCGCGACGCACCGAAATCCGCCTATCAAACCGCGTTGGTCGTGGCGTCATGGTGCGCGCTGGCCGGCGTGTTCGTCGCTTGCATCGCCTGGCTATGGCCGCCGCGCTGGACCTCACTGCTGGCGCTGCAGCGGCTGGACGCCTACAAACAGCTCACCGGCTACATCCTCGTCGGCCTGCTGAGCTTCGATCTGTCGCTGGCGTTGATCAAGCGCGGACTGCTGAGCGGCACTTCGCTGCGCGTCCTGCAGATCGCCCACCGCATCCTCGGCCTGATGATGCTTGCGATGCTGGTGCTGCACGCCGGCTTCGGGCATGCGGGCTTTTTAAACGCGACCTTCGCGGTGACCATGCTGGTGGTGGTCGCCGGCGCGCTGCTCAATCTGTTGCCAAGTCATCGTCTCGGGTCATGGGGACAATGGACCACCGCCCTGCATATCGGTGCCGGTTGTCTGCTGGCGGCTCTGGCGGTGATGCATCTGTATTTCGTGTACGCATATGCGTCATGAGACGAGGCTCACAGTCTTTCCCTGCCGCCGGCTGAACGCACGTCGACCACATTGCGGGAAGCGTCTTTGCGGCTCGTCATCATTGCCGGGTCCAGACGCGAGCGATATACGGATCCATGTCAATCCGGCCGCGAAGCCAGAATGGAAATGGAAACATCGACGCCGCCAGGACCCGCGTTTCTTCATCACTTACAAGGAGTTCCCACATGCAAGGTTTCACCGGCAAAGTATTTTCAGCGCTGCTCATGGCCACAGCCGCGGTCGCGCCGTCCCAGGCCTTCGCCCAGTCATGCAGCACGTCGACCGCCTACTACGGCGTGCTGATGCAGGTCGCCGATCTCGACGGCAACGGCAGCCTCGAAGCGGTCTGCAACGGCTACAGCGAAATCGCCGTCGTCGCCAGCAACGGCACCGCGACCCGCTACCCGATATCGAATGTCTATTGGACCCAGTCGGTCATCGACGATATCGACGGCACCCCCGGCGCCGAGGTCGTCTTGGGCCAGGCACCGCATCTCACCGTCATCCGGCACTACTCGCGTACGCAGGTCTCGCAATACGTCGGGCCGAACTTCACGATCGCCGTCGGCGCGGTGGCGGACCTGGACGGTGTGGCCGGAAAGGAAGTCCCGCTCGAGAGCGGCAGCAATCTGATCATCTACGGCAGGAACGCAATCCTGCGCACGGTCTGGATCACCCCCAACAGCAACTGGAAGGTCTGTACCGAAATCGCCAACTGCGCCAGCAATATGAACAGCACAACCGGTGCGGAACTGCTGCTCGCCCTGCCGAATGAAGTGAAGATCTATTCAATGGCGTCCGGCGGATTGAGCAGCTACTGGATCGGCAATCAGTATGCGACCCTCAACGACGGCGTGCGCGACTTCGACGGCGTGGTCGGCAACGACATCGCGATTGCCCGCGCGGACGGCATGCTGCATATCCTGCGTCCGGGAAGCAGCTACCTGCAGTCGATCAGCGGCTCCGGCACGTTCGGCAGCTCGTGGACGCTCGTCGGCTACGCCAATCTCGACGGCGTGGCCGGGGACGAGATCCGCATCCGCTCCAACACCAACAACCGCATCTATCGCGTGTATCCGCGTACCGGCTCGGTGCAGGCCGAGTAAGCGTCCCAACGGCGCGGTCGCCCTAGGCGACCGCGTCTTTTGCGAAGGCGTCATGCACGCATTCCGCGATGCGGCAGGTGCTGGCCGAGATTGCGGTGATCCTGTTTTTCCGGCTTTCCCGCTACAAGACGGGCAAGGCGACTTGCGAATCTTCCATTGGCCTACATGAGGCCAGCGCAGGCAAATCGCACGCGATGGAAGGTCACCCTCCAACGACAAGGAAATCGAAGATGTCCATCCTGCTACGAATACTCGCCGCAACGGCGTTGCTGTGCCTGTCGACGAACGCCATGGCGGCGAAACGCGCGAACTTTGGCGGCACGAACCACTTTCTGTATGCCTACGGCACCACCAACGGGACCAATCCCAACAACACCTGGTACACCCCCGCCCAGAACCTGAGAACGCCGGTCGGCGGCTATCACCTCAACCCTGCGCTGGTGCAATCGCAGATCGCCGCATCGAAAGCCAGCGGCCAGACTGCCTACACCATCATCATCCACAACTCGAACATCGGCGATTGCGAATACAACGCGTGCAACGATGGCGTCTACGACGGCGTCTGGGGCGAAGTGATCGATAACACGCAATCCGCACTGCGCACGCATCATCGCGCCAATCTGAAGGCGATCGTCGGCCATGCGCTGGACAGCGGCTTCCGCCGCATCTACATCCGCTTCGGCTACAACAGCAGTCCGGAGAGCTGGACGCAGTGGAACGAGACTCGCTACCAGCAGGTCTGGAATTTCATGATCGACGCGCGCAACGCCGCGCGCGAGGAAGTCGCCGCGCGCGGCCTGACCCATCTTTATCCGTCGCCGCACAACATCCTGATTTTCGATCTCGGCCTGGAATCCGGCGGACTGGGCGGCGGCCAGCTGCAGCCCTTCATGGTGCGCCTCTGGCAGGATTACACCTACTCGTCCGGCAACGACGACACGCTGGGCTATTCGATCGCGTGGGCACCAGGGCGCTTCAGCGGGCTGAAGAATCTGCTCGCCACCACCGGCACACTGCCGAAGATGTGGGGCGTCGACATCTACGACAACATGTCCAGCTACCTCGGACAGATGTACAACGAGATGGGGCCGCTGCGGAACCAACCCATCCATGTCCTCGAAACCTACTTCAACCACGCGCCGTCCGCCCAGGGCGCGCAGACGGCCATGAATCAGCACGAATTCCTCAACGTGGCCGCGTTCAGCCAATGGCCGACCTCGCCTGGTGCATCGCACTTCTCGCAGTCCGTCGTCGACTCGCTCACCACCACCACGACCTTCTCGAACTATCTGTCGATGTTCGGCGTACGCAGGATGCACATCACCTCCAGCAATGCCGACATCCTTGGCGTGAAAGACATCGACTGCACGACCAAGGCCAGCTTCCCGTGCAGCGTGGGTCTGCGCTGGGCCACGCCGCCGAGCGGCAGGAAGTACGGCATCTACATCCGCAATCCGGGCGGAGCCACTTCGCTGGTTCATTGCGAAGCCGCCACGGGCAGCTCGACCATACCCTGGATCTCATCGAACCCGGACTACACGTTCGACATGTACGAAATCAATGCGACGACCTGCGGCCACCCAAACCCCAACGCGGGCGCCCTGCTGCGTGCCACCGCCGAGGCGACGCCCTTCTGATAGGTGGATCCATGCGAGCGGCCCGGTCCACGCGCCGACTCGCCGGCCGCACCGATCCGTCGGGCGACAAGGCCCGTCTTCCGCAGGAATCTGACAAGATAGGCGGATGGACACATCCTTCGACATCATCGTTTTCGGCGCCACCGGCTTCACCGGCCGGTTGGTCGCCGAGTATCTCCATCAGACCTATGGCGTGAACGGCGCGGTGCGCTGGGCCATGGCCGGGCGCAGTGCAAGCAAGCTCGCCGAAGTCCGCGACACATTGGGCATCGATCAGGCGCTGCCGCTGCTGGTGGCCGACGCCAACGATGCCGACGCGCTGGCCGAACTGGTCGCCCGCACCCATGTCGTGCTGACCACGGTCGGCCCCTACCAGACCTACGGCGAACCGCTGATCCGCGCCTGCGCCGCGGCCGGCACCGACTATGTCGATCTTTGCGGCGAACCGGGCTGGATGGCGAAAATGATCCCGCAACTGCAGGACACCGCCCGGGCCAGCGGCGCACGCATCGTGTTTTCCTGCGGCTTCGACTCCATCCCTTTCGACCTCGGCGTGGTCTATGCGCAGCACGAAGCGCAGCAACGTCTCAACGCGCCACTCACCCGCGTGCACGGCCGGGTGAAAGTCATGAAGGGCACCTTCTCCGGCGGCACCGTCGCCAGCATGCTCGCGACGGTGGAAGCGATGAAGTCCGATCCCTCGCTGCGGCGCACGCTCATCGATCCGTTCGCGCTGACCCCCGGCTTCAAGGGCCCGCGCCAGCCGGGCGATCACCTCGCCGCCTTCGACGAACTCGCGCAGGCTTGGACCGCGCCATTCGTGATGGCTACGATCAATACCAAGAATGTGCACCGCAGCCATTTCCTGCTCGGCCATCCGTGGGGCACCGATTTTGTATACAGCGAAGCCATGCTCACCGGCGACGGCGCCAAGGGCGAGCAGCGCGCGAAGAAGATGGCGCGCGCCTCTAAAATGCAGAACCTGTTGCTGGCATTCGCGCCGACCCGCGCCCTGCTGCGTCGCTTCGCGCTGCCGAAACCCGGCGAAGGTCCGAACCCGGAGCAGCGCCTCAAAGGCCGCTACGAAGTGCTGTTCTTCGGTGCCACCGCCGATGGCCGCAAGCTTACCGCCCGGGTCACCGGCGATCGCGACCCGGGCTACGGCTCCACCAGCAAGATGATCGCCGAAGCGGCGCTGTGCCTGGTCCGCGATATCGACCGCAATGCGACACCCGGCGGCGTATGGACGCCTGGCGCGGCGATGGGCACGCCGCTGATCGAGCGGTTGCGCGAGCGTGCCGGACTGACGTTCACCATCGTCGAAGCACAAAGCGGCTCGTAGAGCGGTCTTCAGGCCGCTGCTTTACCTTTCGCAAAAAGACAGGGCATTCAGGCGGCTCTACGGGCGATTTCCGGAAGCTATTCCTTCCGATACACCTGCGCACCCTGCGCACGGAACTCCGCGGACTTTTCCGCCATACCCGCTTCCAGCGCGGCGGTTTCGTCCACGCCATGCTGGGCAGCGTAGTCGCGCACGTCTTGGGTGATCTTCATCGAACAGAAATGCGGGCCGCACATCGAGCAAAAGTGTGCGCTCTTGTGCGCGTCCTTCGGCAGGGTCTCATCGTGGAATTCCTGGGCCTTCTCGGGATCCAAGCCAAGGTGGAACTGGTCTTCCCAGCGGAACTCGAAGCGCGCCTTGCTCAGCGCGTTGTCACGGACCTGCGCGCCGGGATGTCCCTTGGCCAGGTCGGCCGCGTGCGCGGCGATCTTGTAGGCCATGATGCCGTCGCGCACGTCCTGGCGATTCGGCAGGCCCAGATGCTCCTTCGGCGTGACGTAGCACAGCATCGCGCAGCCGTACCAGCCGATCATCGCTGCGCCGATGGCCGAAGTGATGTGGTCGTAGCCCGGCGCGATGTCGGTAGTCAGCGGCCCCAGCGTGTAGAACGGCGCTTCGCCGCACTCGACCAGCTGCTTGTCCATGTTTTCCTTGATCAACTGCATCGGCACATGGCCGGGGCCTTCGACCATGGTCTGCACATCGTGTTTCCAGGCGATCTTGGTCAGTTCGCCCAGCGCTTCAAGCTCGCCGAACTGCGCGGCGTCGTTGGCGTCGGCGATGCAGCCCGGACGCAGGCCATCGCCCAGCGAGAAGGCCACGTCGTAGGCCTTCATGATGTCGCAGATATCCTCGAAGTGCGTGTAGAGGAAATTTTCCTTGTGATGCGCGAGGCACCATTTCGCCATGATCGAACCACCGCGCGACACGATGCCGGTCACGCGCTTGGCGGTGAGCGGGACATAACGCAGCAGCACGCCGGCGTGGATGGTGAAGTAGTCGACGCCCTGCTCCGCCTGCTCGACCAGCGTGTCGCGAAACAGTTCCCAGGTCAGTTCTTCGGCGCGGCCGTCGACTTTTTCCAGCGCCTGATAGATCGGCACGGTCCCGATCGGAACCGGTGAGTTGCGGATGATCCATTCGCGGGTTTCGTGAATGTGCTTGCCGGTGGACAGATCCATCACCGTATCGCCGCCCCATCGAATCGCCCACACCAGCTTCTCGACTTCCTCCGCGATGCCCGACGACACCGCGCTGTTGCCGATATTCGCGTTGATCTTGGTCAAGAAATTGCGGCCGATGATCATCGGCTCGCTTTCCGGATGATTGATGTTGTTCGGCAGGATCGCGCGGCCGCGGGCGATCTCGTCGCGCACGAACTCGGGGGTGATGATCTTCTGGATATTGGCACCGAACGCTACGCCCGGATGCTGCGACAGCAGGCGCGCGTCGCGCACCGCCTCCAGCCGCTGGTTCTCGCGGATCGCCACGTACTCCATTTCCGGAGTGACGATGCCACGCTTGGCGTAATACATCTGCGACACGTTGGCGCCCGCCTTGGCGCGGCGCGGCAGCGCGCGGTTCGGGAAACGCACCGCGTCGAGCTTCATATTGCCTTCGCGACCACGGCCGAATTCAGAACTCAGCGCCGGCAATCGCTCAGTGTCGCCGCGCTCCTCGATCCAGCGCGCGCGCAGCGGCGCGAGACCGGCCGCGAGATCGATGTTCGCATCGGGATCGGTGTACGGCCCGGACGGATCATAGATGGTGATCGGCGGATTCTCTTCGCCGCCGAACAGCGTCGGCGTCTGCGACAGCGAGACTTCGCGCATCGCCACCCGCAGGTCGGGGCGCGAGCCCTCGACGAAGATCTTGCGCGAACCGGGAATCGGCCGGGTCACGGATTCGGAAAGTTGATCGGTCTGCTGCAGCAGCGTCGCGGGCACGGCATTCATCGGCATTCGTCCTGGTCTTGTTGAAGCCCTCGCACGGATGCGCGAAGTGTTCTGGACGAAGCGGCGGCGCTGCGACCACGCGCGCGGGCGCAGTGGTGGCTGGCGAAGCTTCCCTACGCCGATATCAATCGGTATTGGCACGGATGCCCAGGTTCGAAGGGTCTGTCTCAATCGCCGGCCAGGCCGGCGATACCCCCGCTTCTGGCGACATTGAACCACTCCTCGCCGCCAACCGCCAGCATCAGGGCTTCATTCGGGCAGATATCCAGCCCATAACCAAGAAAACAGAGGATCCGGGAATACCGCAACCACCTTCAGCGCAGCGATGCGTTGATCCTGTCCAGCGCCGCGGCGCCCGGATTCAACTCTTCCGCGCCCATCGCGTTCAACGGCTTCGCGACAGTATTGAGGTGGCCGTGCAGGTCATCGGCCGCAGCGTCCACATACAGCAGGCCGGTGACTACTTCGCCACGGGCCTGGCGCTGCTGGATCAGATTCATCGCCGCGATCCGGTCGCGCGGATCGTAGCCCTCGTCAAGCTTGTGCAGCCTCAGCAGCGTGCCGTCGTGCTGTTCCACGGCAATGGTGTCGCCGGCCGGGTAATCGACCGCGATCTCCGCACGCGGCAGGATCACGTCGAGCTGATTCACTGCATCGTTGTGCTCGCGTACGTAGTCGTAGCTTTTCGTACTGCCGGCATGGTTGTTGAAAGCGACGCAGGGACTGATCACGTCGAGGAATGCGGTGCCGCGATGCGACAGCGCGCCCTTTATCAAGGGTACCAGCTGATGTTTGTCGCCGGAGAAGCCGCGCCCGACGTAGCTGGCGCCCAGCTGCAGCGCCATCGTCACCAGATCCAGCGGGCTGTCGGTGTTGGCCACGCCCTTTTTCGAGACCGAACCCTGGTCGGCGGTCGCCGAGAACTGGCCCTTGGTCAGTCCGTAAACACCGTTGTTCTCGACGATGTAGACCATGTTGACGCCGCGGCGGATCGCATGCACGAACTGGCCGATGCCGATGGATGCGGAATCGCCGTCGCCGGAGACGCCGAGATAGATCAGCTCGCGGTTCGCGAGATTGGCGCCGGTGAGCACCGATGGCATGCGCCCGTGCACGGTGTTGAACCCGTGCGATTGGCCGAGGAAATAATCCGGCGTCTTGCTGCTGCAACCGATGCCGGACAGCTTGGCGACCAGATGCGGCTGGATATCCAGCTCCCAGCAAGCCTGGATAATCGCGGCTGAAATCGAATCGTGGCCGCAGCCGGCGCACAGGGTGCTGATTTTGCCTTCGTAATCGCGACGGGTGAAACCGATCGCGTTGCAGGAGAGCGTGGGGTGATGCAGTTTAGGCTTGGTGAGATAGGTCATGCGCGTCGTCCTGCTTGTCGCTCTTGGTATCCGGATTTGGTCTATTGATCCATAAGCACAGCGTTTCGCCGTCGCTGTTGCCCCCTTTGAAAAAGGGGGCCATGGGGGATTTGCTCTTGATTCTGCTTTGTTTGAACAAAATCAAAAAGCAAATCCCCCGTCATCGCTACGCGATGCCCGTCCACTTTTGCAAAGGGGGCTACGAAAACAAAGCGGGCCTTGCTTCATGGGTCAGGCTACCTTGTCGCGCTGCTCGATCGGACGGATGCGCTGAATGATCTTATCCGCGATGAACCGCGCAGTGATCGGCGTGCCGTCGTAATGCAGTACCGCGATCAACCGGGCCGGATCGATGTCGAGCTCATTGATCAACAGCGTTCTCAGCTGGCCGTCGCGGTTCTGTTCAATCACGAACACCGCTTCGTGCGCATCGACAAACTCGCGCACCGATGCGGGAAACGGAAAGGCGCGTATCCGTAGCGTATCCAGCGGAATCTCCTGCTCGCGCAGACACTCGATGGCTTCCTGCATGGCCGGGCTGGTCGAACCGAAATAGATCGCCCCGAACCGCGAC
>JAYUIZ010000889.1:0-1240 GCA_043765595.1 Lysobacter sp.
TGCCGGGCTTCGTCGGCTTTGCCGCCGACCGCGTCACGCGTCAGCGGCAGCTCGAGATCTATCTGCGCGACGAGCGCGCCCGACACCGCAACGACGACCCGCATCTGCGCAGTTGCAAGGCGGTCGAGGGTTACCACATTCAGGCCACCGATGGCGAAATCGGCCACGTCTCCGGCTTTCTCGTCGACGACGAGACCTGGGCCGTCCGCTACCTCGTCGTCGACACCAGCAACTGGTGGGTGGGCCAGAAAGTGCTGGTCGCGCCGCCCTGGATCACGGGCGTGCACTGGTCTGAGCAGACGGTGACCATCGATCTCAGCCGCGAGTCGATCAAGAAGGCGCCGCTGTACGACCCCGTGGTCCAGTGGACCGATGACCAGGACCTGCGTCTCCACCGGCACTACGGGCGCAACGGCTACGGGGCTGGGGGCCGGTTGCTGGAAACCGAGGTCTGATTGGCCCTCGCCGCTTCTACTTCGCCGCCGCGTGGCCCGATGCCGGACTAAAAGCCGCGCCGGTCGCAGGACCGCCGGGGCCCGGCGGCATCGGAATGGCACAGCACGGCCAGAACGTGAGCCGCTACGTCCAGGGTGTCAGTGTCACCAGCGGGTATCATTCAGCTTGTTTCGAAGGGTGGATGAGTAGCGAGATTTTTAAAGCGCCTGCGAAAGTCTCGAGAAGCCATTCTTCTTCAACAACCTGGCGCGATAGCAAAGCGGTTATGCAACGGATTGCAAATGCGAACCGTCAAATCGTTAGTTGCATCGGCCAGAAGAAATAATAAGCTAAATCAAGCACTTAGAATGCCCCAGTCCCCCGGGGCGTTTTGCTTTCTGGGTTCAAACCGGCTCAAACCGCCTCGACTGCTACTCGAAATCGTAGCAGTGCTACTCACCAACGGACTGCTTTGTCCGATCGGTCGAGTACAGTCGGCTCATGAACATCCAGCAGCGCGGCTCCCGCTTCCAACTTCGGATCATCAACAAGATCCTGCCCCGGCCCTTCTTCCACTCGTTCGACACATGGGATGAGGCGAACGCCTACGGGAACCAGCTGGAGGCCATGTTGGCGCGTGGCGTCGTACCGCAAGACCTGCTGATCCAGCTGCAGGAGCCGAAGTCGCGCAGCGATTCGGCCGTCGTCGATGTCATCGACCGGTACGTTTCTGGAAACGCAGCAGTGAGCCGGGCCGACAAGGAAATGGCCGGGTACATCAAGCCCAGCTTCACTGGCGTGATGC